>JADGGV010000262.1 GCA_019689775.1 Gemmatimonadota bacterium | reverse complement strand
GTGTTTGGGTCTCGTGGGCTCGGATTTGTTTATAAGAGACCGGGGCCGGCGCGCGCCGCGGCGGAGCGGCTCCGGCCAGGCCTGGCGGACGCGCGCCTCCTGGCGCCGGCCACGGTCGCGGAGGAGTCGGGGGTGGAGCCGACGTTGAGCCGGGCGGCGACCTCGAACGGTCCGGGGATCGCGCTGATGGCCGCCGGGGGCGCCCTCTTCGTGGCGGGCGCGATCGTCGGCGGCGACGCCGGCACGCTCCTGATGGTCGGCGGCGCCGGCATCGGCGCGTACGGCATCTACATCTACCTGCGGTAGCGGCTCGGGGGTTGCGCGCACGTCGGCGCCGGTGCATTGTGGCGCTGGACGGCCCGGTTCTCTCCTTCACCGAAACCCCGACTCTGACGACGCCGCGGCTTCTCGCGGGGCTCCTCGCGCCGGCGACGCGCGCCAGGGAGCTTCCTGGAACGATTCAAGCGGGCGGTCCACCGCCCCGGCCCACGATGCGGCCCGCCGTCCCGGCGACGGCGGGCCGCGTCGTTCCGTGCCATCGCATGGACGCAGAGCTGCTCCAACAGCAGATCCGGCTGACCCGCGAACGGCTCCTCGCGCTCCGCGAGCAGCAGGTTCCGCTCGGTGCCGCCGCCGTGCCGATCATCACCGCGCTGATCGACGAGCTGGCCGGGGCCCTTCAGGAGCTTCAGGAGACGGAGGAAGAGCTACTCGCGCAGAACGAGGCGCTGTCGGCGGCGCGGCTGGAGGCGGAGCTGGAGCGGCAGCGCTACCGCGACCTCTTCGAGCTGGCGCCGGACGGGTACATCGTCACGGATGCGGACGGGACGATCCTGGAGACGAACCGGGCCGCGGTCGAGCTGCTGGGCGTCCCCGCGGAGTCGCTGATCGGGCAGCCGATCCAACAGTTCGTGGCCCGTGAGGACCGGCGCGAGGTGCGGCGGCGCTTCCGGCGCGTCGTCGCCGGGGAGCGGATGGAGGAGTGGACGGGGCGGGTGGCGGCCCCCGGCCGGCCGCCGGTGCCGGTGGCCGTGACCGCGGCGATGGTCCGCACGGCGGATGCGCCCGTCGAGTTCCGCTGGATGCTGCGGGACGTGACGCTGCGGGAGCGGGCGGCCGAGAGCGCGCGCGGGCTGATCCGGGAGCACGCGGCGCGGCTCGAGGCGGAGAGCGAGGCGCGGCGCGCGGAGTTCCTCGCGAACGCCAGCCGGGTGTTGGGCGGGACGCTGGACCCGAGCGCGGTGGTGCAGGGGCTCGTCGAGCTGGCCGCGTCGCTGGCGGAGTACGCCGCCGTCTACCTCGTCGAGGGCGGGCGGCCGCGGCTCGTCGGCTCGGCGGGACACATCCAGGGCGAGCGCGCGAGCCCGAGCGACTCGGCCGCGGTCCGGCGGGCGCTGCAACGCGCGATGGAGACGGCCGCCCCGCAGCTCATCCCGGCCCGCTCGCGCCCCCCGAAGGACGCCGCAGCGACGGACTTCGTGGACGCCGTGCGCGAGGGCATCCCCCGGCGTGGCGTCGTCGCGCCGCTGGTCACGCGCGGGGAGGTGATCGGCGCGCTCGTGTTGCTCGCGGGAAAGCCGCGCTTCCAGGGGCGCGACATCCTGCTCGCCGCCGAGCTGGCCGACCGCGCCGCGCTGGCGCTCGACAACGCGCGCCACTACCAGGCGGCGCAGGCGGCGAGCCGCGCCAAGTCGGAGTTCCTCGGCATCATCTCGCACGAGCTGCGCACGCCGCTCACCACCGTCATCGGCTACGCGGACCTGCTCCTCGGCGGGATCCCCGTCGAGTTGCCCGAGCTGGCGCGGACGTACGTCGAGCGGATCCGCCTCAGCGCCTGGCACCAGCAGGCGCTGGTCGAGCAGATCCTCTCCTACCGTCGCCTGGAGGAAGCGAAGGAACCCGTCACCCTCGAGCCGGTCGCGATCGACGCCGTCGTCTCCGAGGTCGCCACGCTCATCGAGCCCGCCGCCACCCGGGCCGGTCTCACGTTCCGCGTCGAGCTCCCCACCCGGATCGCGCCGATCCACACCGACCGGGCCAAGCTCCGGCAGATCCTGCTGAACTTGCTCACGAACGCCGTGAAGTACACCGAGCGGGGGCAGGTCACGCTGTCGCTCCGCGTCGAGCACGGCTGGGCGCTCTTCGAGGTGCGCGACACCGGCATCGGCATCGCGCCCGAGCACCTCGAGCAGGTCTTCGAGCCGTTCTGGCAGGTGGACAGCGCGGACACCCGGCGGGCCGGCGGGAGCGGCCTCGGCCTCAGCGTCGCGCGGCGGCTGGCGCGCCTTCTCCGCGGCGACGTCCACGTGCGCAGCGAGCTCGGCGCCGGCAGCACGTTCGAGCTGCGCCTCCCGGCGACCTGAGCCTGCCTCGGCACCGAAGTTGCGACACCGTGCCGCGCCGCCGTGGCCGGGCATGGTGAAGTCGGACGCGACGGCGGTGCCGAGCGTGCCTGCGCGCCGGGCCAGTCGACGCGACGCTCGGAGACCTCGGGCGGGGGGGCCGCCGGCCCCCCCCCGGCCCCCCCACCCCGGCCCCCCCCCCCCCCCCCCCGGGCGCGGGGCGGCGCGCGGGGGCGGGGGGCGGGGTGGCGGGGGGGGGGGGGCGCCCCCCCCCCCCCCGCCTTCACATCCTCCCCGGGCGCCGCTCCCCCCAGCGCTTCGCGATGCGCCGAAGGAAACGCACCCGCCGCGACCACTCGCGCGGCGCGTACGGCTCCCCCTTCACGACGGCCTCCGCGCGGTCCATGAGGTCCTCGATCAGCGCGTCGTGCAGCGGCGCGTAGAACAGCGGCCAGGTGAGGCGGGCGTTCCCGATCGGCCGCAGCGTCAGGGCGTGCCGGAGCCGGCTCGCCCCACGCCCGGCGCGCTCGACGAGGAACTCGTGCTCGCCCACGAAGCCGGGCGGGCCGGTGAAGCGGAAGCGCACCAGCGTACCCGGCTCGTGGGCGACGACGTGGTAGCGCATCGGCCCGTGCCCGCCGCGGGCGCCGACCTGGAGCGGCTTGTCGAGCTGGAGCGCGGGCCAGCGGTCGGCCGGCCAGAGCGCGTCGTCCGGGGAGCCGAGCGCGTCGACGAGCCGGCCGATGCGCTCGGGCGGCGCCGGCAGCGTCCGCTCGTGGCCGACGAAGACGCTCGGACCCGCGTCCTTCGCCAACCCCATCACCATCCGCCCACCTCCGGGCTACGAAACGTCGTCGCCATCGCTCGCCTGGAAGATCTCGCCGGCCGGCTCGCGGCGAAAGTCGCCGTTGGCCCGGCCGAGCTCGCCGGCCTCCCCGCCGGGCCCGAACCTCGCGGCGCACGGATGGGTTTTGCGGATGGGTCGACCCTGGCGCCTGGCGCGACGCGGCGCAAGCCCGACGGGGTCGGGCCCACACGAGAACCGGAACGAACGGGGTCGACATGACCGATAGAGACCTTCCCCACGTGGTGATCCTCGGGGCCGGGTTCGGCGGACTCTATGCCGCGCGGGCGCTGAAGAAGGCGCCCGTCACCATCACGGTGGTGGACCGCCGCAACTTCCACCTGTTCCAGCCGCTGCTCTACCAGGTGGCGACGGCCGCGCTGTCGCCGGGCGACATCGCGGGGCCGATCCGCGGCATCCTGCGGCGGCAGAAGAACGTCCGCGCCGTGTGGATGGCCGAGGTCACCAGTGTGGACACGGAGCGGCGGATCGTGCACCTGGCGGACGGCAGCCTCACGTACGACTACCTCGTCGTGGCGACGGGGGCGACGCACGCCTACTTCGGGCACCCGGAGTGGGCGGAGCTGGCGCCGGGGCTGAAGACGGTCGACGACGCCACGGAGATCCGGCGTCGCTTCCTGCTGGCGTTCGAGGCGGCGGAGCGCGAATCGGATCCGGCGTTGCGGCGCCGACTGCTGACGTTCGTGATCGTCGGGGGCGGCCCGACCGGCGTGGAGCTGGCCGGCACGATGGCCGAGATCGCGCACAAGGCGCTGCCGCGGGAGTTCGATGCGATCGACACGGCCTCGGCGCGGATCATCCTGCTGGAAGGCTCGGACCGGGTGCTGCCGCCGTACCCGCCGGAGCTGTCGGCGAAGGCGCGGCGCCAGCTCGAGCGCCTCGGCGTCGAGGTGCGCACGAACGCGCTCGTCACCGATATCACGCGGGACGCCGTCCACGTCGGCGCGGAGGTGATCGAGACGGGGAACGTCTTCTGGGCGGCGGGCGTGGCCGCCTCGGAGCTGGGCCGCTCGCTGGGCGCGCCGCTCGACCGCGCCGGCCGCGTGATCGTCGACCGCGACCTCTCGGTGCCCGGTCACCCCGAGGTCTTCGTCATCGGCGACCTCGCGCACGTGGAGCAGGACGGCGCGCCGGTGCCGGGCGTGGCGCCCGCCGCCATCCAGATGGGGAAGTACGTCGGCCGGACGATCCGCCGCGAGGTCGAGGGGCGCCCCCGCGAGCCGTTCCACTACTGGGACAAAGGCTCGCTGGCCGTGATCGGACGCGGCGCGGCCGTGGCCGACCTCGGCAAGATCCGCCTCTCCGGCACGCTCGCGTGGCTGGCCTGGCTGTTCATCCACATCGCGTACCTGATCGGCTTCCGCAACCGCGTGATCGTGCTGATCCAGTGGGCGTGGAGCTACCTGTTCTACCGCCAGGGGATCCGGCTGATCACGGGGAGCCAGGGAATGGAGCTGGTGCGGGCGCTGCACGGCGGGCCCGGCATCGACTGCAAGCTCGGGGGCGACCAGCTCCCGGCCTCCGCGGCGCCGGCCGCCACCTGGACCCGGCCGCTGCGCGCGCCCGCGCCGGACGCGACAGCCCCGCGAGCGGATGGGCGCTAAGCCGCGGCCGCCGGCCAGGACGACGCGGCCTCACCCGGCTTCGCTCTCGGCGCCCGCGATCTTCCCGGGGAGGATGCTGCGGGCGCCGAAGCGCGCGCGGACGGCGTCGAGCGCGCGGGCGAGGGCGCGGTCGCGCTCGGTCTCGAGGCTCGCGGCGGCGGGATCCTCGAAGAGCGCGAGCTGCGCGGGCCCGTCGCCCGGCGTGAGCTGCGAGAGGCCGACGCCGAGGAGCCGCGCGCCGACGCGCCGCTCGGCGCGCAGGCGGGCGAGCAGCTCGCGCGCGATGCGGTAGACGGCGCGGTCGGTCTCGACGGGGCGGGGGAGCGTGCGGCTGGCCTGGCGGGTCGTGAAGTCGCCGTCGCGCAGCTTGACCGTCACGGTGCGCGCGCGCAGCCCGTCCTGGCGCAGGTCGGCCGCGGCGCGCATCGCCAGGCGGAGCAGCTCGGCATCCAGCACCGCGTCGTCGTTCACGTCCTTCGGGAACGTCTCCTCGCGGCTCACGGACTTCGCCTGGCCGGGCGGCTCGACCGGCGTGGGGTCGATCCCGCGGATGCGGTCGTCCAGCCACGCGCCCGTGCTCTCGCCGAGCCAGTCGCAGAGCGCCTTCCGCCCGTGCTTCAGCGCATCCGCCACGCTCACCATGCCGAGGCGGCGCAGGCGCTCCTGGAGCTTCGGCCCGACGCCGGGGAGCGCCGCGAGCTGGAGCTGGGCGACGAACGCCGCCTCGCCGCCCGGCGGCACGACGTAGACGCCCGCGGGCTTCGCGCGGCGCACGGCGAGCTTGGCCACGAGGCGCGACGTGCCGCCGCCCACCGACACGTCGATGCGCGTCTCCTCGCGCACCGCGGCGCGGATGCGCTCCGCGACCTCCGCCAGCGGCGCGTGCCGGTAGAGCGCCTCGGTGCCGGTGAGGTCGAGGTAGAACTCGTCGATCGAGGCCGGCGAGACGACGGGCGCGAAGCGCTCGAGCACCGCGCGGATCTCCCGGTGCTTGCGCGCGCAGGCCGCGCGCGGCACGGGCACGCGCACCGCCCGCGGGCAGAGGCGCAGCGCCTGCGCCATCGGCATCCCGCTGCGCACGCCATACGGCCGGCAGGCGTAGGACGCCGACGTCACCACGCCGCGCCCCTCGGGCCGCCCGCCGACGAGCAGGTACTCCTGCCGCCCCGCGCCCTCGGGGTCCTCCAGCCGCGCGACCTGGACGAAGTACGCGTCGCAGTCGACGAGGAGGATGCGGCGGTCGCGGGGCGGGGGCGCGCTCATGGAGCTGAAGGTAATGCCGGGGGG
>JADGGV010000261.1 GCA_019689775.1 Gemmatimonadota bacterium | reverse complement strand
GTGTTAAGCTACACAACGACTGGGGGTTGGGGTTCCGGTGGGGAACGGATGGCGGGATGGGAGAGGCTTCGGCGACGGGGGCGCGCGTTGCACGGGTCGGGGGGCGCGCGTCGAGGGTCGCGGGCACGCGCGGGGGCGCGCGTGCACGCCAGGGAACGGGCAGGGGTCGATGACCGACCGACCCAGCGGCCGCCGGGTCGGTCGACCCGGTCGCTAGCCCGCTCCCGTGCACGCGCCCGCGACCCGAGCTTCCCGGCCCCAGCTCCGCCGACGCGACCGAGTTGGCCGATCGGACGTCCGCCCGATCGGTTCGGCTGCCCTTACACGTGCCTCTTTGCCGTTCTGCCCCTGCCACGGCATGTGACCGCTGACCGGGACTCCGTCCCGCCTACTGGTACTGGATGTAGATCGGCGTCGGCCGCAGGCGGAGGACTTCCTCGATCGTCATCAGCCGCGAGCCCTTCTTCTTCTGGTCGTTGTGGTAGAAGAGCTTGAAGCCGGTGTACTGGACAGGCTCGCGGATGATGTAGTCGCGGTAGGAGTCGCGCTTGAGCCAGGGGGCGCCCCAGCCGTCCATGTTCATGACGAGCTGGACCTCCGGGCGGAGGCGGATGTCCTTGTAGTTCGTGACCATGTTCCGCGTGAAGCGGTGGATCACGACGACCTTGGGCGGGAGGTTGTACTTGCGGACGAGCTCGGCCACGTGCCCGGTGACGTAGTTGATGTCGGCGGCGGACATCGAGCCGATCTTCGTGCCGGGCTTCGCGCCGGTCTTCATCATGAACTCGGGGTCGACGGCGAGGTGGACGTCCGGGCGCTGGAGGAAGTGGTCGAACCTGGGGAGCAGCTCCCGGATGTCGGACTGGCCGACCTGGATGTCGATGAAGAGGATCGCGTTCTTGCGCCTGGCCCAGGAGTAGACCTCCTCGACGAGCGAGTCGCGCATGATGAGGCGGTACTTCCCGGCGGCGCCGGGCTCGCCCTGGGCGACGACGGCGATGAGGTGCAGCGCGGGCTGGACCGGGTGGGCGGGGTCGGCGCGGTTCCAGGCGGCGATCTCGTTGTCGAAGCGGCGGAACATCTCCTCGAGCGGGTACTCGCCGAGGACGCCCATGCGCTTGGAGAGCGGGTTGCCGTAGTAGGCGACGATGCGCTTGGCCGGCAGGATCGCGCCGGGGAGCGGCTCCGGGCCCTTGATGGGCCATCCCATGCGGGCGGCGAACTCGGGGTCCTCGCCCGTCTCGTACTTGGGCTTCGGCGCCGCGGCTTCCTTCGCGCTGTCGCCCTGCGGCGCGGCGCGGTCGGCGACGCGGGCGCGGGGCGTATCCGCGGCGGCGACCGGGGCGCGCGGCGCGGGGTCGGCGGCCGGCGCGGGCTGCGCGTCCACGGCCGTCTGCGCCGGGCCCTGCGCGGCCGGGGTGGCGGGCAGGGGCGGCGCGGCCTCGGTCTTGACCTCGGAGGCGCATCCCAGCCAGAGCGGGGCGCAGAGGGTGAGCAGTGGGAGCGCGCCACGACGGCGGGCGAACAGCGACTTCACGGCAGCCATTGCGGGTCTGGTGACCGGGGGGCCGGGCCGCATGCACCGGTCCCGAAAGATAACGGTGCGCCGGGCGGAAATGCAGGGGTTGCAGGGAGCGTGGCCCGGGGGCACATTCGGGCCGGTTGTGCGCTGCCGCGGCGCGGGCCACGCCGCGGCGCGCCGCGCCCGACTACCGGACGGTGCGGTAGATGAGGTTCAGTAGCTCGTCGTACATCGCGTCCGCCTCCGCCCCGCCGGTGCGGATGGCGGCGGCGGCGCAGTGACGCAGGTGGTTGCGCATCAGCTCGCGGCCGACAGCGCGGAGCGCCTCGTGGACGGAGGCGATCTGGGTCATGATGTCGGCGCAGTAGCGGTCCTCCTCGACCATGCGCTGGAGGCCGCGGACCTGGCCCTCGATGCGGCGGAGCCGCCGGAGGTTCCTGGCCTTGGCCTCGGGGTCGACGGCGACGGCGTGGCGGCCCCCGGCGTGGTCGGCGTCCGCGGCGCCGCAGCCGCCGGCGACGGCGGTCGCCGGCCCGTCTGGCATGTCCTGGCTCATCCCTCTCTCTCCCGATCCGTGGCCGCCGTGGCGGCCGAGCCGATACAAGCAAGGTAACGCCGGAACCCGGCGGAGGTCGAGCGACGAATGGGCGTAGCGGACGCGGGCGTCGCACGCGGCGCGGGGGTGAGGGCCCACCATCTGCCCCGGGCGGTCGCTTGAGCGACGTCGTGATCGTCGGCGCGGGGTGCGCCGGGCTGGCGGCCGCGGCGGAGCTGCGGCGCGCGGGCGTCGAGGACGTCTCGGTCCTCGAGGCGCGTCCGCGGATCGGCGGCCGGATCCACACGATCCGCGGCACCGGGCTCGCGCTCCCGGTCGAGCTGGGCGCGGAGCTGGTGCACGGCGCGCCGGACGAGACGCTGCGGATCGTCGACGCCGCGGGGCTGCTCGCGATCCAACTGGCCGGAGAGCATTACCTCGCCGAGCACGGCCGGGTCGCGCCGGCGGACGGCTACCTCGACGACGTCGCCGCGGTCATGCGGCGCCTCGACCCCGACGTCTCCCCCGATCGCTCGGTCGCGGAGGCTCTCGGCGCGCCGCCGCTCAGCGAGCTTCCCGGGGCGGCGCGGCTCGCGGCGCTCCGCTACGTCGAGGGCTTCCACGCCGCCGAGCCGGACCGCATGAGCGCGCGCGCCCTCGCCGAGGCGGAGGCGGGCGGCATCGCCGGGGGCGAGAGCGCGGCCCGCATCCTCGACGGCTACGACCGCGTGCCGGGCTGGCTGGCGGCGCAGGCGGCCGGCGTGCGGCTCCGCCTCGGCACCGTCGTCCGCCGCGTCGAGTGGCGACGCGGCGCGGTCACGGCGCGCGGCGTCGACCGCTGGTCGGGCGACGTGGCGGTCGAGGCGCCGGTCGCGATCGTGACCGTGCCGGTCGGCGTGCTGGCCGCGGGCGCCGGGGAGGAGGGCGCCATCGTCTTCGACCCGCCGCTGCCGGAGGCGCACCGGCGCGCCCTCGCGCACCAGGCGATGGGCGCGGTCGTGAAGCTGGTGTTCCGCTTCGCCCGGGCGTTCTGGGCCGAGCGGCTCGAGGCGATGAGCTACCTCCACCTGCCGGACGGTCCGTTCCAGGTGTGGTGGTCGACGTACCCGGTGCGCGCGCCGCTCCTCGTCGCCTGGAGCGGCGGACCGGGCGCGGCGGCGCTCGCGAGCCAGGCGGACGGCGAGCTCGAGCGGCTGGCGCTGCGCGACCTGGCGACGCACCTGGGGATGCCGGTCGATTCGCTCGCGGGCGAGGTGGAGGCGGTGTGGCACCACGACTGGACGCGCGATCCGTACGCGCGCGGCGCCTACAGCTACGTGCGGGTGGGCGGCGCCGGCGCGGCCGAGGCGCTGGCGCGCCCGATCGAGGGGACCCTGTTCCTGGCGGGCGAGGCGCTGGCGCCGGGCGGGCGGAACGGCACGGTCGACGGTGCCATCGCGAGCGGGCGGCGCGCCGCGCGGCGGGCGCTGGCGGCGCTCGGCCGGCGCTGATCGCGCGTCAGTCGCCGATGCGCCGGGCAACGGCCGCGGTGACGGCGCCGTAGACGAGGTGCGCGGCGATCATGGAGGCCGGCCGACCGGGCCGGTCTCGCCCCGGCGGCGGCATGAGGCCGAGCGCGGGCACCCACCCCTCGTAGCTCGCGACCCAGACGGCGAGGCCGGCGAGCGCGCCGGCGACCGCCGGCGGCACGTGGGCCGGGAGGCGCCGGAGCGCTAGCCCGAGGAGCGCGCCGACGCCGATGCCGTACGCGATGTGGCCCGCCAGCGCGGCGGCGTCCTTCTCGCGGCGGTCCAGGTGGCCGAGGCCGGCCCTCGCCAGCAGCCGGTCCGTGATCCGCCGCGGCGGCGCCTCGCCCATGATCCCCGCCTGGCGCGCCGCCAGCATCACCGCGGTCATCGCGGCCGTGCCGGCCAGTCCGCCGCCGGCCCCGGCCGCCGCGTCCATTGCCATCCGCTTCATCCCCGACACCTCCGCTGGCAGGGTCTCTGAACCGGAGGTGCAACTCCCGTACGCGGGCGATCGGCCGCGGCACAGCGACGGCCCCGGCCGGTCGGCGCGCCCGGCGCCTCGGAGTGGCGGCACGCGGCCGCGCGCGGCCGTGCCGGGTGAGGGGCGGCGAACGCGGCCTCGAGCCGGCGGGCCGCTCGCGCCGTCGTCGCATCGTCCGATCGCACGAACCTTTCGCCCCCCGTGCGGCGTAGACATCTTGCCGGTCCCTGTCGTCCGAACCCGAGTCCCGGAGACCCCGGAATGCGATTCCGTCGAATGCCGCGGCTGGCCGCCGCCGTCCTTCCCCTGCTGGTCGCCGCCGTCCCGGCGCGCGCCCAAAGCGCCGCGGCGCCGCCGCTGCCGCTCAAGCACCCCCCCCGGCCGACGGTGCCGGAGATCACGCCCGCCGACCTCATGACGCGCATCTACATCTTCGCCGACGACTCGATGATGGGGCGGCAGGCGGGGACGCTGGGGAACGTCAAGGGGACGGACTACATCGCCGCCGAGGTGAAGCGCCTCGGGCTCCAGCCCGCCGGCGACAGCGGCACGTACTTCCAGACGCTGCCGATGACGCAGCGCAAGCTCGCGCCGGACGCCTCGCTGTCCACGGGCGGCGCACCGCTCGCCCTGTGGACGGATGTGATGCCGCTGCCCGGGATCGGGGGGCTGCCGTTCGGCTACACGCTGAAGCTCGACGCCGCGCCGGTCGTCTACGGCGGGCGGCTGGGCGAGACGCTGATCCCGCCCGCGGATGCGGCCGGCAAGGTCGTCGTCTTCCTGCCGCCGAAGGAGGCGGACGGGCAGCCGAGCTGGCAGTTCTGGAGCGTGCCGGCGGTCTTCGGCTACGGGAGCGCGGCGGCGATCGCCGTCGCCTCGCTCGACGTCTCGCCGGCGGCCCCGCTCAAGGACTTCATCGAGCACTCGCTGGTCGCGGTCGGCGAGGAGGGGCTGCCGGACCGCGGCTTCCCGATGGCCTTGCTGCTCAGCGACGCCGCGGCGGAGCGGCTGCTCGGCAAGCCGCTGGCGCAGCTCGCGCCCGGCGCGACCGGCTCGACGCTCACCGCGAACCTCGAGTTCGCGCCGTCGGCGGCGACGACGCCGGCGCGCAACGTCGTCGCCATCCTCCCCGGCGCCGACCCGAAGCTGAAGCACGAGTACGTGGCGATCGGCGCGCACAACGACCACGTCGGCATGGGCAAGGCGTTGCTCCACGACTCGCTCCGCGCGTACAACACCGTCGTGCGCCCGGGCGGCGCGGACAGCCCGGAGGGCACGCCGACGCCGGAGCAGTTGGCGCGCGTGCGCGCCGTGCGCGACAGCCTCCAGCGCCTCTACCCGGAGCGGCGCGACTCCATCTTCAACGGCGCCGACGACGACGGCAGCGGCAGCATGTCGGTGCTGGAGATCGCGGAGCGGCTGGCGACGTCGCCGACGCGGCCGCGTCGCTCGATCCTCTTCGTCTGGCACACGGGCGAGGAGCTGGGGCTGCTCGGCTCGCGGTGGTTCACGGACCATCCGACGGTGCCGCGGGATTCCATCGTCGCCCAGCTCAACATCGACATGATCGGCCGCGGCGAGGGCGAGGGGGAGGCGGGCGTGCGGGGCGACGTCGGCATCATCGGGCTGCGACGGCTCTCCACCCAGCTCGGCGACGTGATCGACTCGGTCAACGCGAAGGGGCCGAAGCTGAAGTTCGACCTCCAGTACGACGCGCCTGGCCATCCGCAGCAGTACTACTGCCGCAGCGATCACTACATGTACGCGCGCTACGGCATCCCGATCGCGTTCTTCTTCACCGGAACCCACATGGACTACCACCAGCTCACGGACGAGCCGGAGTACCTCAACTACCCGCACATGGCGAAGATCGCGAACTTCATCGGCGACGTGGCGCTGGCGCTCGCGAACCGCGACGAGCGGCCGCTCGTCGACCACCCGAAGCCGGACCCGCAGGGGGCCTGCCGGCAGTAGGCGCCGGAATGCAGAAACGGGCCGGGGGGGCGCGCCCCCCGCCCCGCCCCGCCGCGGCGGGCCCCCGGGGCCCCCCCGCGGTTAGGGG
>JADGGV010000260.1 GCA_019689775.1 Gemmatimonadota bacterium | reverse complement strand
CCAGGTCCCCTCCCCCGCCCCGCCCACCGAGACCTTCGCCAGGTCGCGCAGCGGGATGCGGTAGAGCTGGAACCGCGTCCCCGTCTGCGTCGTGTCCCGCACCAGGTACCGCGACGTGCCGTCCAGCTTGACGACGTAGCGGAAGTAGGCGCCGTCGGTCAGCGACGGCACGCCGTTGCCGTCCAGGTCCTCAGTGTCGACGATGCCGTTCCCCTTCGTGCAGTTCGCGCGCTCGTCGCCCTCCGGGTAGATCTTGCCGCGCTCCGCCTGGCACGGCTGGTTCCAGAGGCCGGCCGCGTCCAGCGCCGAACTCCAGATCTCGTGGCGCGCCAGGCTCGCCTCCTCGTCCAGCACGCCCAGCCCCCACGGCTTGCCGTCCGGATACGTGCCGTTCGTCCGCCCGTCGGCGTCGAAGTAGTACGCATCCTCGCTTACTTCGCCGAGGTCGAGGACGAGCGCCAGATCCGGCGTCGACGCGAGCGCCCGGTCGCGCGCCACGTAGAACTCGATGTACTCGCTCCGGCTGAGGTCGCGCCCCGTCGTCGAGATCGCCGTCGTCAGCGAGCGCCAGCGCCGCGCGCCCGGCTGCCCGCCGCCGCCGAACGTCAGCTCCAGCGCCGGCTCCCCCTGCTGCGTGCCGGAGACGACGATCTGCTTGTCGATGTCGCCGACCAGGAACAGCGCCCGCGGCCCCGTGCCGTTGTCGACGATGTCCTGCCAGACGAGCTTCCCGGCCGTCGTCACGTCCAGGATCGACGGGAAGACGTCCTCGGCGCCGGTGCGCGCCTCCGGCCGCGAGCCAAGCTTCCACGCGGTGCGCGCGAGCGAGATCGCGGTCTCGTCCGTCGCCTCGAAGTCGTCGAGGTAGGTGTCGCCATGGCGGTTCGGGTTCGGCGCCGACAGCGCCACCTCGCCCGCCAGGTTCACCGACGACGGCGCGTTCACGCGCAGCCCCGGCACCCGCGCGAGCACGTGGTCCAGGAACGAGCCGCCCAGGTCGAGGCGCGCGCTCGAGCCGCCCAGGAAGATCGAACCCGGCTCGAGGCCCAGCTCCGGCCGCGTCATCAGCGAGCGCTCCGCCTGGTACAGCCCGATGAAGTTCAGCTCGCCGCGCTTGCCGAGCTGGAAGCGCGAGTTCAGCCCGAACACGCTGGTCGGCGCCTTCTGGAACAGCGCCTTCTGCTCCCAGGTGGCGCGCACCTCCGCGCCCGGGTTCGTGGCGAACAGCGCCTCCGGGTTGATCAGCGTGACCGTGCCGATGTCGTAGTCGATGTTGTAGTCCTTGCCACGCTCCAGGAGCTGCCCGCCGATGTAGATGCGCTCGCTCCCGTCGCGGATGCCGAGCGCCCCCAGGTTCAGCGTCGAGACGACGCCGCTCTCGACGCTGACGCGGTACTTGAAGTTGAGGCGGAAGCGCGCGGCCGACTCGCGCGCGATCGGGTCGGCGTTGTCGTAGATCGCCGGGTTCGCGTCGGCGCCGAGCGCCGCCTTCGTGTCCGCCGCCGTCAGGTTCTCGCTCGGCACGGGCGGCGGATCGGCAAACGGGCGCAGCGTCGGGAAGATGAGGTACGTGCCCGTCACCTTGGTGTCGAAGCCCGTCGTCCCCGGCTGGTAGAGCCGCTCCTCGTCGAGCTGCTCGCTCGGCGAGACCTCGTCCAGGCCGAGCAGCTTCAGGAACGTGAGCGACTTGCCGTTCACCTGCGCGAACGTCTTCCCGCCCGACAGCTCGCCCACCGAGATGTCGAGCCGCACCGACCGCACGTCCACGCCGTTTGACGAGTCGATGCGGTAGACGTGGTGCATCTCGTAGTCCCACGTCGGCTGCCCCGGCTGGTGGATCGCCGCGTCGCCGCCGATCAGGCGGAGCACCGGCGTGGTGCCGGGCGGCGCCGCCTCGGCCCGCACGTCGCCGATCGTGTCGCCCGCCTCGCTGACGTACGCGATCGCCAGCGCCTCGTCCTGCCGCAGCGGCGAGCGCAGCGTGATCCACAGCCCGCTCGGATGGACGACGTAGTCGACGTTCGGTGTCAGCCGCCGGAAGAAGCCCTCGTGCTTCGTCCGCCCGTCGTCCGAGACCGCGCGCGCCAGGAAGTAGCCGACCTGCCCCTGCTGCTGCTGGTTCGCCGGCGAGATCCGCTCGTCGCGGAAGATCGCGATGTCCGTCCCCGTCTTCGGCCGCAGCGACGCCGGCGCGTCCAGCGCCTGTAGCTTCAGCACGTCCACGTCCGGCGCGCCCCGCAGCGAGTCCGGGCGCACCAGGAAGTAGAACTGCCCCTTCACGTACGCCGCATCGTCCAGCACCGCCGTCGCGTCCTGCACCAGCCCCTGCTGCCCCCCGCCGCTGCCCGGGTCCAGCCGGAACTCCCGCTTCGAGATGTCCCCCTTCTGCTGCGCCCACACCGCCTGGAAGTCCATCGGCCCGACCTGCCCGGTCGCCTTGAAGCCGAAATTCCCCGCCGGGATCCCCTCCGTCAGGTAGCGCGACTGCGGCAGCCGGATCGAGACGTCCCCCACCTCGACCCGCTGGAGGACCTCGTCCTCGAAGCCCTGATAGTAGACGTTGATGTTGTTCGCCGCGTCGAACTCGCGCCGTTGGTCGTAGTCGACGTCCACATGCAGGCGGTCGGAGATCGTCCCCGCCACGAGCACGCCGAACTGCACGTCCGGCTTCAGTTGCGGGAACAGCGACGGGTTGCACGCCAGGCGCAGCGTCGGATCGCACGGATGGTAGCGGTTCCAGGCGCCGCCCAGCTCGCCGCGCCCCGTGACCTTCATCCCGAGGTCGGCGTACTCGGCCAGCCCGGCCGGGAGGATCGGCTTCGCCTTCGTCAGCGCGCTGTCGGCGCGCGCCGCCGCGGCCGCCACCGCCGAGTCACGCTGCGCGCCGGTGACGGTCGGCTCGCGCGGCGTCCGGCGATCGACCACGTCCGCCACGGGCGGCCCCCCGCGCCGCGGCCGCGGCAGATCCTCCCGACGCTCGACCGCCGGCGGCGTCGCCTCGAATCGCCGGTCGAACCACAGCGCGGTGCGCCGCGCCTCCAGCACGCTGCGCGTGCGCTTCCCCCACTCCGCCGCCCAATCCTCGAAGCGGGGGCGCAGCCAGAGCGCGCCGAGCCCCGGCGGCGCCGGCAGATCGAGCGGGAAGATCGGCGCGATCGGCTCGAGCCCCAGCCGCAGCGCCGCGCCCGCGCCGGCCGCCGGCGCCGCCGCGGGCGTGTCCACCGCGGCGGCGGGCGTGCCCGCCCGGACGCCGGCCGCGATCGGCGTGGCCGCCCCCGTCGGCCGCGCAACGGGCGTGTCCGCCCGGACCGGCGCGGCGGCCGGTCGCTGCGCCGCCAGCGGAGCGCTGGCGAGCAGCAGCATCGGGACGAGGAGCCAACGTCGCGGCATGCGGGTCGTAACGGACTCTCCAGGGACTCGCAAGAACGCCGGAAGGCCGCCGATGGCCATCGTGCGGGCTTGTGAGGGCAACGGGGCCGAAATATAATAGTCGTTTACACTTCGCTCAACGCGCGACCGCGCCGCGGCCACGCGCGCCGAGATGGGAACGAACGACGCATGCGCATCCTGACCCGCTACATCCTCCGCGCTCACATCGGTCCGTTCGTCTACGCGTTGAGCGTTCTGACCAGCATCCTGCTGGTCAATACGGTCGCGCGGCGGCTCGAGTCGCTGGCAGGCAAGGGGCTCCCCTCGTCCGTGTTCGTCGAGGTCTTCCTCTACTCCGTGCCGCACGTGCTGGCGCTGACGATGCCGATGGCCGTGCTGGTCGCGGTGCTCTACACGTTCTCGCAGTTCACCGCGGACAACGAGGTGACGGCGCTGAAGGCGAGCGGGGTGAACCTGCTGCGGTTGCTGGTGCCGCTCGTGGTGGTGGCCACGCTGCTCGCCGGCTGGATGGTCTTCTTCCACGACCGCGTGCTGCCGGAGGCGAACCACCGGCTCGCGAACCTGCTGCTCGACATCGCGCGCAAGGCGCCGACGGTCACGCTGAAGGAGCAGGTGATCAACGAGATCCAGACCAGCGACTTGCAGACGCGCTACTTTCTGCAGGCGGCCACGATCGACGCGGCGACGAACCGGCTGAAGGACGTGGTGATCTATGATCTGAGCGACCCGGGCCGGAGCCGGACGGTGTACGCGGACAGCGGCCGGATGGCTTTTAACCAGGATCGAACGGATCTGTTCCTGGACCTGAAGTCCGGCTGGATCCACGACACGGAGTCGGGGCAACCGCAGCGGTTCCAGCGGATCTTCTTCGACGACTACATGTTACGTCTGAAGAACGTGGGAAACCGGCTGCAACGGACAGGCGACAGCTACCGCAGCGACCGCGAGATGGGGCTGGCGCTGCTGGAGAAGGAGATCCGCTCGGGGCGGCGGGAGCTGGCGCAGGTCCACAAGGAGGTGCGCGAGCTGGTGGCGAAGGTGAGCGCCCAGACGCTGGCCGGCGCGGGTGTGCCGGGCGGCCCGCGGCCCGCGATCCTGCCGCCGTCGGTCGGGCTTGCGTCCGACGGCAGCAACGTCACGGACGAGCTGGTGCGGCAGACCGCGCTCCAGCTCCGGGTGCTGAAGGATCGGGAGGAGGGGGTGCGCGACCGCATCAACCAGTACTCGGTCGAGTACCACAAGAAGTTCTCGATCCCGTTCGCCTGCATCGTGTTCGTGCTGATCGGCGCGCCGCTGGCCGTGCGCTTCCCGCGCGGCGGCGTGGGGATGGTGATCGCGATCTCGCTGGCGATCTTCGGCATCTACTACGTCGGGCTGATCGGCGGCGAATCGCTCTCGGACAAGGGGATGCTCCCGCCGTTCTGGGCGATGTGGGCGGCCAACATCGTGTTCCTGCTGCTGAGCGTGGGCGGGCTGATGCACATCGGCAAGGAGACGTCGACCGCGCGCGGCGGCGGGTGGGATGACCTGTGGTGGACGCTGCGCGGCGTCGTCGCCCGCCCGTTCCGCGGCGGCCGCCGGCGCCGGCTGGCCGGGGCGGAGGGGGACTGAGCGATGCGCATCCTCGACCGCTACATCACGCGCGGCTTCTGCCGGCTGTTCGTGCTGTTCGTGCTGTCGGCGCCGCTGCTGTTCATCCTGGGCGACCTGGTCGACCACCTGGACGACTACCTCGACCGGGGGCTCACGCCGGCGAACGTCGCGCTCGGCTACATCTATCAGCTCCCGCTCTTCATCCTCTGGTCGTTCCCGATCGCCGCGCTCATCGCGACGATCTTCACGGTCAGCAACATGACCCGCCACTCCGAGGTCACGGCGGCGAAGGCCGGCGGCGTCTCGTTCCGCCGCCTCACGCTCCCGCTCGTCAGCCTCGGCGTGCTGCTGACCGCCGCGGCGTTCGGCCTCTCGGAGCTGGTCCCGATCGGCACGCGCCTGAAGGCGCAGGTCATGGGCGAGAAGACCGCCGCGCAGGACATGCGCAGCGACTTCGTCTACCGCTCGAACTCGGGCGACGTCTTCGCGATCCGCCGCCTCGACGTCGAGCACGGCCACATCTACGGCCTCTCCGTCGAGCGCGAGGGCGACGAGCCGCGCATCCCGAGCGTACACATCGACGCGCGCGACGCGCAGTACTCGCCGGCGACCGGCTGGACGCTCGACAACGGCTACCTGCGGCTGATGAGCGGGCCCGGCAAGGAGAACACGTTCCACTTCTCCCGGCTCATCCCGGTCCATCTCACGGAGACGCCCGAGCAACTGCTGGCCGTGCCGAAGGAGCCGGACGAGATGGGCTACGCCGAGCTCGGCCACTACATCCACATCCTGCGCCAGTCCGGCGGCAAGCCGTTTCAGCTCATGGTCAAGCAGGCGCAGAAGATCGCGATCCCCGTCGCCACGGTCATCATCATCCTGTTCGGCGCGCCGCTCGCGAACGCCTCGCCCCGCGGCGGCACCACGTACGGCATCGGCATCGCGCTCGGCATCACCGTCGTCTACATGATGCTCTTCCGCTTCGGCGCCGGCCTGGCCTCCGGCGGCACGATCCCGCCGTTCCTCGGCGCCTGGGCCCCGAACTTCCTCTTCCTCGCCGCGGCCATCGTGCTGCAATGGCGGGTCGAGACGTAGGGGCGCGCCCCACGCACCGCACCCACCCGCTCCCGACCGCCCCTCCAC
>JADGGV010000259.1 GCA_019689775.1 Gemmatimonadota bacterium | reverse complement strand
GGCCGCCGCCGGCCCGTACGACATCCTCCTCCACCCCACCCCCCGCGTCCCCGGCGCGACCGGCCAGGCGCGGCTCGTCTTCGCCGCCTCGCCCTTTGGCGTCGCCGTGACGCCGGACGGGCGCGCGCGCTACGACATCGAGGTCACGCTCGCCGGGCTGCCGGAGCCGCAGTCGCTCGGCGCGTACACCGCGTACGTCGCGTGGGGGGTCGCGACCGACCTGAGCCGCTGGGTGCGGCTTGGGCCCGTCACGAACGGTACGACGACGGTCGGCACGGTGGACATGAACAAGTTCCTGCTGGTGATCACGGCGGAGGCGTCGCCGGCGGTGGAGGCGCACGCCGGCCCGACCGTTCTGAGCGGCATGTCGCCGAGCGGCTGGCTCCAGTCGTTCCTGTCCCACCCCCTGTTCCGGAACGCCCCGAGGTGAGCGTGCGCCGCACCGCCCGGATCGCGCTGCTGGCGGCCGTGCTCGCCGCGCTGTCGGCCGGCCGCGCCGCCGCGCAGCAGCAGACGCCGAAGCCGCCGGAGAAGGCGACGCCGGCGATGCCCGGCATGCACGGCATGCACGGCGACTCGGCGCACCACGCCGGCGCGCCGGCCGCGCCGGGCGCGAAGCCGAAGCCGGGCGCGCGGCCGGACGCCGGCAAGCCGGCGGGGCCGACGTCGCACGAGGGAATGGCGGGGATGGAACACGGGGCGATGTCGATGCCGATCCCGATGCCCGCCGGGATGCCGATGATGCCGGGGCTCATGGGGCTGTCGACCGGGCTCACGCCGTTCCTCCCGGGCGCGGGCGTGGACCCGGCGTCGCTGCCGGCGGCGCGGCCGACCGAGGTGGCGCACCTCGAGGACGGCGACACGCTGGAGCTGACGGCGATGCTCGTGCGGCGCACGGTGCGCGGGCGCACGTTCACGATGTACGGCTTCAACGGGCAGGTGCCGGGGCCGCTGATCCGTGTGCCGCAGAACGCGACGATCACGGTCCGTTTCCGCAACCGCATCGACCTGCCGAGCGCGGTGCACTGGCACGGCGTGCGGCTGGACAACGCGAGCGACGGCGTGCCGGGCGTCACGCAGGCGCCGGTCGCGCCGGGGGATAGCTTCGTCTACACCGTGCACTTCCCGGATGCGGGGATCTACTGGTACCACCCGCACGTGCGCGAGGACATCGAGCAGGCGATGGGGCTGTTCGGCAACATGCTGGTCGACGCGCCGGACCGGGATTATTACTCGCCGGCGAACCGCGAGCAGGTGCTGATCCTCGACGACCTGCTGATGAACGGCGACACGCTGATCCCGTTCGGGACGGAGGGGCCGGACTTCGCGCTGATGGGGCGCGTCGGCAACGTGATCCTGGTGAACGGGGAGCCGCGCTACTCGCTGCGGGTCAAGCGCGGCGAGGTGGTGCGCTTCTACCTGACGAACGCGTCCAGCTCGCGGACCTACAACCTGTCGTTCGGCGGCGCGGCGATGAAGGTCGTCGCCGCGGACGTCAGCCGCTTCGAGCGCGAGGAGCGGGTGGAGAGCGTCGTGCTGGCGCCGGCCGAGCGCTACGTCGTGCAGGTCCGCTTCGACCGCCCGGGCCGCTACGCGCTGGTCAACGCCGTGCAGGCGATCAATCACTTCCGCGGCGAGTTCGAGCCCGAGGTCGACACGCTCGGCATCGTGACGGTCGAGGCGACGCCGGCGACGCCCGATTACTCGCGGGCGTTCGCGACGCTGCGCGCGAACGCCGCCGTCAGCCGCGACATCGCGAAGTACCGGCCGTACTTCGACAAGGAGCCGGCCAAGCGGCTCACGCTCACCGTCGAGGCGACGGGGCTGCCGCTCGCCACCGTGCAGTTCATGAGCATCGACACGGCGTACTACGCGCCGGTCGAGTGGGTGGACGGGATGCCCGACATGAACTGGCTCTCCACCAGTCGCCAGGTCCGCTGGATCCTGCGGGACGACGCGACCGGGAAGGAGAACATGGACATCGACTGGCACGTCCCGCAGGGCTCCATCGTCAAGCTCCGGATCTTCAACGACCCGCGATCGTTCCACCCGATGCAGCACCCGATCCACCTCCACGGCCAGCGCATGCTCGTCGTGGCCCGCGACGGCGTGCGCACGAAGAACCTGGTGTGGAAGGACACGGCGCTGATCCCCGTCGGCTCGACGGTCGACCTCCTGATCGACGCGTCCAATCCCGGCGACTGGATGCTCCACTGCCACATCGCCGAGCACCTCGGCTCGGGGATGATGGCGCTGCTGCACGTCGATCCGTCCGGCCGCCCATGAGCCGCCGCCCGATCCGCTCGATCCCGCCTGTCCTGCCCGCGGCGGCGCCGACCTCATGAGACGACCGCTCGCTCGCGTCGCCGCGATCGCGTTGCCGGCGGCGCTGGCCGTCGCCGGCGCGGCGCCGCGGGTCCCGCCGCGCGCGACCCGGGCGTTCACGCACGTCGCGGTCGTGGACGTAGAAGGCGGCCGCGTGCTGCCGGACCGGACGGTGCTGATCGACGGCAACCGCATCCGGGGCGTGGGGCCGAGCGCGGAGCTGACCGTCCCCGCCGGCGCCCGCGTGGTGGAGGCGCGTGGCAGGTTCCTGATCCCCGGCCTCTGGGACATGCACGTGCATGCGCGGCGGCTGGGGCGGGCGAAGTGGATGTTCCCCCTCTTCGTCGCCACGGGCGTCACCGGGATCCGCGACACGGGGTCGCCCGTCGACTCGCTGGTCCAGTACCGCGCGCGGGTCCTCGAGCGCGCCGCGCTCGGGCCGCGGATCGGGGGCGCGGGGCCGATCCTCGACGGGGAGCCGATGGAGTGGCCGGAGCTGTCCCTCCCCGTCGGCGCCCCCGCCGTGGCCCGGCAGGTGGTGGATTCCCTTGCCAGGGCCGGCGTCGATTTCATCAAGATCTACAACGGCCTCTCGCGCGAGGCGTTCTTCGCCATCACCGACGAGGCGAAGCGGCGCGGGGTGCCGGTCATCGGGCACGTGCCGCGGTCCGTCACCGCGCTCGAGGCGTCCGAAGCCGGGGTTCGGAGCCTCGAGCACATGACGCGGGTGCCGCCGCTCTGCGTCCCCGATTCGGTGAACCGCACGCTCGACCGCGCGTGGGGCGAGCGATCGAGCCGCCCGGGGATGACGATGGACTCGATCGGCGCGCTCCAGCTCGAGCTGGCGAAGCGAGCCGCGGCGGCGTTCGACGAGACCCTGTGCGAGCGCGTGGGTGCCCGCTTCGCGAGCAACGGGACGTGGCAGACGCCCACGCTCGAGCGGAACCTGCGCTGGGCGCCCGCGTTCCTGGCGAGCGACACGGCGGGCACGGACACGCTCCTGCGCTACGTCCCCGCAGCCGTGCGGAGGTTCTGGCGGGAGTACCGCGACTCGGCGCGCGTCAGGCCGCAGCCGCCCGCGGGACTCGAGGAGTTGGGCTACCGGACGGACGCGCGCGCCATCCTCGCCATCCACCGCGGTGGCGGCGGCATCCTCGCCGGGACCGACACCGACGGCAACGACTCGAACGTCTACGGCGTCCCGGGCTTCGCGCTGCACCGCGAGATCGAGGCGCTCGTCACCGACGCCGCCCTGTCGCCGCTCGAGGCGCTGCGCACGGCGACGCTGAACCCCGCCCGCTTCCTCGGCGCCACCGACTCGCTCGGCACGGTCGCACCCGGGAAGCTCGCCGACCTCGTGCTGCTCGACGCCGACCCGCTCCCCGACATCCGCAACGCGCGGAAGATCCGCGCGGTCGTGCTGAACGGCCGCTACCTCGACCGCCGCGCGCTCGACGCCCTTCTCTCGGAGGAGGTGGCGGCGCTCGCGCCCGCGACGGCGGGCGCCACGCCGCGGTAGCCGCGCCGGGCGCCGCCTACGGGGACCCCGGCAGGGCCTGGAAGCCGGCGACGCGGAAGTGATCGTCCGTCGTGATCGCCTCGGCGATGCGACGCTCGCGCATGACCGCGAAGCTGGCGCAGTCGGTGAACGAGAACGCCTGGTCGTGGTGCTTGCGGAAGAGCGACCGCGCCCGATCGAACCGTTCGGGGCCGATCCACTCCAGGTCGAGCGCGGCGGTGCCGTGCAGGAGGTCGAGGAGCCGGCCGGCGGCGACGGCGCCCGCGCGGACCTTCGCGAGCGTGCACGACTCGTCGACCACGTAGTCGGTCGTGACGAGCCGCGCGCCGTCGCCGATCAGGTCGCGCACCAGCGCCGCCACCGCGCCGTGCGCCGCATCGCGCCGGTCGATCAGCGCATACCAACCGGAGGTATCGACGAAGACGCTACGCGCCATAGACCAGCCGGTCGATCTCCTCGCTCGGTAGCGGCCCGCCCGGCCCGTCCACGGCAAAGTCGTCCACGCGCAGGAGGGGATCGTCGGGCGGGATGGTCGAGGGCTCCGGCGTCACCGGCTCCAGGCGCGCGACCGGCCGGCCGCGATACATCAGGAGCAGCCGTTCGCCGCGCCGGACGGCCTCCAGCACGCGTCGCGCATCGCGCCGGAACTCCAGCATCGTGATCCGTCTCATACCGCGAAGTTTGCCTTCACGTTGAACTTCGGTCAACCGGAGCGAGGCGAGAACGGGACCGTCCCTCATGCAGGCGACGCCACCGTTCACGCCGCCGGGGACCTTACCCGTCCTGCACGACCACGCCGTCGTCGCACGGCGCGGGCCGTGCCGCCTCGCGGCGCTGCTACCGGCCGGGCCCGGCCGGCTTCCCCTCCAGGCACGCGAGGATCCGCTCCGCGTCCTCGCGCAGCCGCGTCCACGGCTCGCGCGCGAACGGGAGCACGCCGCGCTCCTCGGCGCGGAGCAGCTCGACGCCGCGGGCGAACACGTCGCGCAGCGCGGCGATGGAGTCCGTCGCGGGCGGGGCGGCGGAGCGCCGGCGCTTCGGCCGGGCGGACCCGGCCGGCGCGCTGCCGTTGGTCGACGGCGTGACGGTGGGTGCCGCGGCGATCGGCCCGGCGCCGCCGGGAGCGGATGCGGCCGGGGACGTCGGCGCCGGTGCGCGCCTCCGCGACCGGCGCGGAGCGGGCTTCGCGGTGTCCGGTCTCGCGGCGTCCGGCCTCGCGGCTTCGGGCTTGGGCGAGGATCCCGGCCGAGGCGCCGGTTCGGCCTTCGACGGCGCTCCCGCCTTCGGCGCAGCGGTCCGCTTCCGCGTGGCGGGCTTCGGTGCTGCCCGCTTGGGTGCTGCCGGCTGCGGTGCTGCCGGCTTTGGCGCCGCCCGGTTTGGTGCCGCCGGCTGCGGGGCCGACTTCCCGTTCGGCGCGGCACTCATGCTGGGCGTGGTCTTCGCCTTGGGTGCTGCCTTCGCCTTCGGCGTGCTCGGCGCCTTCGGCGTAACGTCGGGCGCCGGCGGCCGTGCCGCGTCCGCGGCGCGCCTCGCCCTCTCGGCGCGCTCCGTGCGCTTCGCGGCCGTTCGCCGCGTCGTGCCCCGCGGCTCCGTCTCCGCCTCGATCGTCCGCTCCATGGCTGCCGTCTTAGCGGCCGTCGCGGCGCCCGCCGCCGGCTCCGGGCGAGCGGCCCACGGCTCCGGTGCCGCCGCCTGCGCCTCGTGCAGCGCGCGCAGCGCCTGGTGCACCGAGAACGTGTAGCCCCACCGCCCGGCCACGTCGGCCGCCTGCCGCTCGGTGTCCACGATCGCCTCGAGGCCGCGGCCGCGGACGCGCAGCTTTCCGTCCGGCGTCGGTGTGATGGTGAGCATGGTCGCACCGTCCCGCTGAAGTTCCGCGGGGGTGTACCCCGAAGACATCCCGAAGATCGCGGCGGACGGCGGTGGGCGGACGAGGCGGGGCGCGGACACGTCGTCGCTTGCTGGCGGCGCGCGGGCGACGCAGCTTTTTGGGCATGAGCGAGATCATGACGCTGGAGCAGGCGGTGAGCCTGCACGACCTGGAGGCGCTGGCGCGCGGCCGGCTGCCGGTGATGGCGTACGAGTACCTGGCGGCAGGGTCCGGGGACGAGCACACGGTGCGGTGGAACCGCGAGGCGTACGACCGCATCCGGCTACGCCCGCGGGTGCTGGAGGACGTGTCGCGGGTGGACCTGCGGGTGCGGCTGCTGGGGGAGGCGCTGCCGCACCCGATCCTGCTGGCGCCGGCGGCGTACCAGCGGGTGCTGCACCCGGAGGGGGAGCTGGCGACGGCGCGGGGGGC
>JADGGV010000258.1 GCA_019689775.1 Gemmatimonadota bacterium | reverse complement strand
GGGCGGGAGCGGGGGGATCGGCTGCATCAGCCAGCCCCAGTCGGGCTCGATGCCGTGGCGCTGCTGGTCGCGCGGCGTCGGGTAGGGATCGAAGGGACGGCCGTACTTCCGGTCGAGGTAGAAGTTGACCGCGTCGGCGACGTAGCCGGACGCCGTCGCGCCGTGCTCGCCGTGCTCCAGCAGCATGGCGACGACGATCTCCGGCGGCGCGTTGTGCGGCCCACCGATGCCGACGAAGAGGCCGTGGTCCTTGCCGTGGGGGTTCTGGGCGGTGCCCGTCTTCCCCATGAGGTCCCAGTTCTTGAGTCGGCTGAGCCAGGCGGTGCCGCCCGGGCCGAGGACGAGGCGCATGCCTTGACGCAGGTAGGCGATCTGCTCGGGGCGCAGGTTCGTCCGGTAGGTGATCGGCGGGGCGGTGTCGCGCTGGACGAAGCGCGGCGCGGGCGCCTGGCCGTCGTCGCGCGCGAGCGCGGCGTACATCTGCGCGAGCTTGAGCGGGCTGGCCGTGATGCCGCCCTGGCCGATGGCGAGCGACATGACCTCGTTGGCGGCCGGGCGGTAGCCGAAGCGCTCCTGCCACCAATCGAGGCTCCCGGGGAACGACGGCGCGAACTCGCTCGGCAGGTCGACGCCCGTGCGACTGCCGAAGCCGAGCCGCGTGCCCTCGGCGAGGAAGCGCCGCAGGCCGATGCGGATGCCGACCTGGTAGAAGTAGACGTCGCACGAGTTCTTGATCGCGCCCGGGAGATCCAGGTAGCCGTGGCCGCGGCGGTCCCAGCAGCGCGCGTAGCGCCCCTGGTACGTCATCCCGCCGGTGCACGGCAGCGGCATGTGGTCCTCCGGCTTGATCACGCCGAGCTCCAGCGCCATGGTCGCGATCGGGAGCTTGTACGTGGAGCCGGGCGGCTGGGCCGCGCCGCCGGCGCGGTCGAGGAGCGGCACGTTCGGATCCTGCCGCAACTCGTTCCAGTACTTGAGCGGGATGCCGCCGACGAACTGGTTCGGGTCGTAGTTGGGCGCGGCGTAGTAGGCGAGGACGCCGCCGGTCCGCGGATCCAGCGCGACCACGGCGCCGGTCATCGAGTCCGGGAAGATCCGCTGGATGTAGCGCTGGAGATCGAGGTCGAGGTAGAGCTGGAGGTCGCGGCCCGGCACCGGCGGCGTGCCCAGCTCCTCCGGGAGCCACTTCTTGATGCGGCCCATCGCGTCGACCTCGAGGTACCGCATCCCGGGCTCGCCGGCGAGCGTGCGCTCGTAGGAGCGCTCCAGCCCGGCCTTCCCGATCCACCGCCCCTGCCGGTAGCCGGCGAATTGCGGCATCGCCAGCTCCCGCTCGCTGATCTCCGCCACGTAGCCGATGAAGTGGCTGACCGCCTCACCGGCGACGTAGTGGCGCTTCGGGTACTCGTTGACCAGCACCTGCGGGAACAGGAACCGGCGCTCCTCCAGGCGGGCCACCGCGATCGGCGGCGCGTCCGCCATGACGTCCATCGGCAGGTGCGGCTGGCGGCGCCAGCGCTTGAACGCCTGGTCGATGTCGGCGTCCGTCAGCCCGATGACCGGCTGGAGCCGACGGAGCTGCGCCAGCAGCGTGTCCTTCGGCGCCGGCATGAGCTGGATCTGGTAGCCGACGACGTTCTCGGCGATGACCTGGCCGTGGCGGTCATAGATGGTGCCGCGCGGCGCCGGGATGACCATCGCCCGCATCCGGTTGTCGCGGGCGATCATGGCGTACTCCCGCACGTCCAGCACCTGGAGCTTCATGAGCGCGAAGCCCAGCGCGAGCACCACCACCAGCACGGCAACCCGGGCGACCGTCCCCTTGACCCGCCGCTCGCCGCGGGACGTGACGATCCTCGCTGTCCGTCGCATCTGCACCCACTCCGCGCGCCGGACGACGCGCCAGTCGAATCGACGTGCCCGACCCGGTCAGACCCCGTGGAGCAAGTGCTGTTCCCGCCGAGCGACGTCGGCGAGGCCGCCACCTCACGCCTCTCCCCCGCCGGAGGGCGCCTCCGCCGACTCGGGGCGCGCCGTCGCCCGGGTGGGCGCGAGGACCCGGACCTGCGTGACGCGGCGCTCCTCGATCCCCTCGACGCGGAAGACCGCGCCGCCGATCGGCACGACGTCGCCGGGCGCGGGCACGCGCCCCAGCTCGCCGAAGATCAGCCCGCCGATCGTGTCGAAGTCCTGCTCGGGGAGCTCGAGGCCGAGGCGCGCGTTCACCTCGTCGATGGCGACGCCGCCGTCGATGAGCACGTCGCCGTCGGGCGTCTCCGTGAAGTCCTCGGGCTCCGGGACGTCGTACTCGTCGTAGATGTCGCCGACGATCTCCTCGAGGAGGTCCTCGAGCGTGACGATCCCCTCCGTCCCGCCGAACTCGTCGAGCACGATCGCCAGGTGCACGTTCCGGGAGCGCAGCTCCGTGAGCAGGTCGCTGACCGGCTTGGTGTCGGGGATGAAGTACGGCTCGCGCATGAGGGCGCGCAGATCGAAGTCGGCCGCGGCATCCCCGCGCATGAGCGGCGGGATCAGGTCCTTCGCCAGGAGGACGCCCACGATGTTGTCGAGGCTGCCCTCGTAGATCGGGACACGGGAGTGCGCTTCCTGCGTCACCACCGCCAGCACCTCGTCGCGGCTCGCGTCGATCGGGAGCGCCACCAGGTCGCGGCGCGGCGTCATCACCTCGCGGGCGACGAGGTCGCCGAACTCGAACACGCCGCGGATCATCCGCTCCTCCCCCGCCTCGATCTCCCCCTCCTTGTGGCTCTGCTCCACCAGGATCTGGATCTCCTCGGGCGTGTGCGCCAGCGTATGCACGCCCGTCGCCTGCTTGCCCAGGAGGCGCATCACGCCGCCCGCCGACACCGACATGAACCGGATGAACGGCCGGAACAGCGCCCCGAAGAGCTGCGTCGGCCCGACCGTCATCAGCGCGATCGGCTCCGCCTGCTGGATCGAGAGCATTTTCGGTACCTGCTCGCCGAGCACGACGTGCAGGTAGGTGACCAGCGCGAGCGTGACGACGGTCGCGGCGGCGTGGGAGAGCACGGTCGGGTCGATCGAGGCGGAGAGCGCCGCCGTCCACGCGGTCGGCAGGCGCGTCACGGCGCCGAGGAGGATGTCGTGCAGCGTCCCTTCGGCGAGGTAACCGATGCCGATCGAGGCGAGCGTGATGCCAAGCTGGGCGGCGGAGATGAAGTCGTCGGGGTGGTCGAGGGCGTGCATGACGCGGCGGGCGCGGGCGTCGCCGGCGCGGACGAGCTGCTCGATGCGACTTCGTCGCACCGCCACCAGGGCGAATTCGGCCGCCACGAAGTACGCGTTGATGCCGACGAGCACCAACACGAGGAGGAAATCGAGGAGTATACCGCTAGGGTCCATGGCGTGGTCGACCGGCCCCCCGCGCCCCCGAGACGATCAAGCGCGCGGGGAGGGCACGGTGGCGTCAGGCCGCGTTCGCTTCCTCTCGGGAGATCGCGGTATGTTCCCGGCCGTGCGGGATCACCGGCTGGCAGAAGCGGAGGCCGAGTTCCTTGAGGTAGTCGAGGTCCGCCGGCGCGAGGTCCGGGTAGCGCTCCGCCATAAACGCGATGGTGTCGTCCATCCACTCGCGCTGGTCCTCCTCGGGGGCGCCGATGACGCCACACTCGCGGATCGCCCGGAAGAGCTCGTCGCGGGCGAGCTCAGAGCTGGACTTCACGCGCTGCGGTTTTCTGTCGTTTCTCCTACGGGCCAATGAAACCTCCCTCCGGGGTGGGAGCGGCGGAAAAGCCCACGCCGCCAACGCACCTTCACGATTCGTTCCAACGTTCGCGGAAGTGCTGAAATATAGCGGATCAGGCCCCTGAAGGAAAGAGCGGGCGGCCCCGGAGCGGGCGCGGCGTGCGGCGGCGCCGGGCGCGGCGTCGGTCAGCGGCGACGCAGCTCGATCGCGCCGTTGACGGTCTTGAGCGCGAGCTCACGCCCACCGGCGCCGATGCGCCCCTGGATCTTCCGCGGGCTGAAGCGGCCGGCGATGGTCAGCGGGAAGTCGGTCGAGATGCCGCCGTTGACGGTGGAGGCGGTGACGTCGGCGTCGAGCTTGGCGGGGAGCGTGAGGTCGATGGCGCCGTTGACGGTCTTGAACTCGAGGGTGCCGGCCCAGTCGGCGCGGCCGATGGCGGCGTCGATGGAGCCGTTGACGGTCGAGGCGCGCGCGATGCCGCTCGTGGAGATGGTCACGCCGCCGTTGACGGTGGAGAGATCGACATCGCTGCGGAGGTTTCGGGCCTCGGCGTCGCCGTTGACGGTGTGGGCGACGAACCGGACGCCCTCGGGGACGTGAACGACCCACTGGACGCGGACGTCGTTGTCGCGGACGTGGGAGCCGCCGCCGCCGGGGCGGCACTCGTTGGGCTCGTGGCCGGCGGGCGTCGGGTAGACGGCGCAGAGGGTGACGCCCCCCGCGTGGGGGACGACCTCGATGCGGACCTCGTGGGGGTCGTCGCGGCGGCCGGACTTCTCGGCGACGACGTCGACCTCGGGGCCGGCGGCGGGTTCGGCGCGGACGTCGCCGTTGACGCCGCGGATCTCGACGGTCTGCCCGGCGGGGATGCGCCCATGCCAGGCGAAGCGCTCGGTGGCGCGCTGCGCGGCGAGCGGCGTCGCGGCGAGCGTCAGCAGCAGCGTGAGGCGGAGCGTGCGCATGGTGATCGTCGGTGTCGGGGTCAGGGGTTCTCGAGCTGGCGGGCGAAGCCGGGGCGCTTGATCCGGACGTCGCCACTGAACGACTGGACGCTCACGCGGGCGGAGCCGCTGCCGAGCGTGAGCGTGAAGCGCTGACGACCCTCGGTGTCGGTGAGCTGCATCGGGATGTCGGTCTCGAATTCGCCGCTGAACGTGGCGACGGAGATGGACGCGTTGGCGCTCGCCGGCATGCCGATGGTGACGTCGCCGCTGTGGGTGCCGAGCGTGTAGCGGCCGCCGTCGCGGATGGTGCCGTCGTAGGCGACGTCGCCACTGACGGTGGAGGCCTGGACGTTGGCCGAGGCGATGCGGCGCAGCGTGATGTCGCCGCTGATGGTCTCGACCTGGACGTCGCCCTCGACGTCGGCGACGGCGATGTCGCCGGTGGCGGTGTGCGCCTCCACTCCGCCGCGGGCGCCGGAGATCTCGATGTCCCCCAGCGTCGTGCGGACCAGGACGCCGCCGGCGCCGCCTCGCACGCGCACGTGGCCGCGGACGGTCTCGACGCTGACCTCGGCCCCGGCGCCGTCGACGTCGACGTCGGCGTGCGCGTCGGTGATGCCGAGCGCCATGGTGGTCGGGATGGTGATCTCGTAGTCGCCCATCTCGTGCGACCGCGCGCGCCCGAGCCGGACGATCGGTCCGCCGTCGGCGATGCGCAGCGCCTGGAGGTCCTCGCGCCGGGCGGCGATGTGGATCGCGGGGCGCGACCAGGTCCGGATCCGCAGATCCCCGCGCACGTCGTCGATGCGCAGTCGGCCGCGCGGATCGACGGCGAACGTGGTGTCGACGGTCTGGAACGCCGGGGCGGCCAGCAGCAGCACCCCGGTGAGAAGGCCAAGGACCATGGGATCCGTTCCGGTTACGTTTCTCCGACGAGCGTGCCGACCTGCTGGAGCAGCTCCACCTTGCGGCGGAGGGTGTCGGTCAGGTGCGCGTTCAGGTACGGGCTGCCGGGATCGCGGGCGAGGGCGCGCCGCGCCTCGGCGATGGCGCTGTCGATGGTCGCCAGGCTCTGCTCGAGCGCCCGGACCGTCTCCGGCTGGAGTCGGCCGCGCCCGCGCCGGAGCACCCCCTCGAGGTCGCGGACGGCCCGGTCGTAGCCGCGCCGGTCGGCGTCGCTGGCCAGGACCAGGCTCGCGCCGGCCGCCCCGGCGCCGCCGCCCGCCCGGGCGGGCCCGAGCTCCGGCGTCGGTGCGGCGGCCCGCTCCGCCGGGCGCGCCCCCGCCGCCCGCTCGTCCACGTCGTCGCCCGCGAGCCGCGCCGGCGCGGGCGCCACGGCGCCTTCCGCCGACGAGGGCGCGGAAGCCGTAAGCGAGGGCGCGGCGGCCGGGGCCGCGGCGACGGGCCCGCCGGCGGCGGGGCAGCGCGAGAGGAGCGCCCAGACGAGCGCGCCGGAGGCGGCCACGAGCGTGACGGA
>JADGGV010000257.1 GCA_019689775.1 Gemmatimonadota bacterium | reverse complement strand
GCGCCGCAGCGCGCGCCAGAGGTCGCGCACGCCGGCGGCGCCGCGCCGCTTCTCGTAGACGACGACGTCGTCGACGGCGGGGTGCCCGACCAGGAGCTGCGCCGGCATCGGCTCGGCGATCCAGGTGATGTGGCGCGTGGGGTCCTGGCGCCGGAGCGCGTTGACCAGCGGCAGCCCATGGACGACGTCGCCCAGGCCGGTGAGGAGGACGATGCAGATCCGCTCGCCCGCGCCGCGCTCGCGCCCGCCCATGGCCCGTTCCGCCGCCTAGAGCGAGGCGAGCAGCGCCCGGTAGCGCTCGGCGATCCGGGAGATGTGGAACGGTCGCGCGGCCTCGTAGCACGCGTCGCCCATGCGGCGACGCAGCGCCCGATCGTCCGCGAGCCACCGGATCAGGTCCACGAAGTCCCGCTTCGTGTGCGCGTAGAGCACCGTCTCGCCGTGGCGGCCGTACTGGAGGAACCCGCTCTCGGGCGTGAGCACGGAGGGGATGCCGAAGCTCATGTAGTTCGTGAGCTTGTTCGCGCAGTTGAAGCGCATCTTGTCGGCGCGCCAGCGCCAGACGATGCCGATGTCGACCGCCATGTACGCGTCGATGAGGCGCTCGAAGCCGTCCGCGCCCTTGCGCGAGACGTTCGCGACCACCGGCAGCCCGGTCCGCGCGGCGAGCCGGCGGTTCAGCGGCCAGTGGTCGGGCGTCGACATGAAGCCGAGCGTCGGCGGGTTGCGCTCCGGGACGCGCAGCTCGGCGAAGTTGCAGTGGTGGTGCGGGATCTCGACGGCGGGCACGCCGAAGCGGCGCTGGAGGTGGACCGCGTGGGTCAGGTTCGCGCCGATGAACGCGTCGAGGTGGCGTGCCGCCCGGCCGATCGACCACCACCGGTAGTGATCGAGCACGTCGTAGATCTGGCGCACGCCGCGGCGGCGGATCTCCTCCATCACGCGCGGCGCCGGCGTCCGCTTCACGTAGACGATGGCCTCGTAGCCCGCGGCTACCTCCGGCGTCAGGTTTTGCAGCCGGATCGTGTCGCACCCCAGCTCACGGGCGATCTGGCGCGCGCGGATCTCGGCGGTGTCCAGCCCCGCCCGCTTGTAGACGAACAGCGTGCGCGGCATGCGCATCGGCCCGCTCACCGGCCGCCCCCCGCGTGCGCCCGCCCCGCGCCGGGCGCCCCGGGCGCGAGCATCGCCTCCCAGCGATCGAGCATCCGCTCGAACGAGAAGCGCTCCTCGACGCGCTCCCGCGCGGCCGCCCCCATCCCGCGGCGGAGCGCCGGATCCGCCAGCAGCCGGGCGACGGCGGCGGCGATCGACGCCTCGTCGAAGCCGACCACCAGCCCCGGCCGGCGCCCGTCCCTCAGCGGGTCGAGCGCCTCGTCCGCGCCGCTCACCGGCGTGCTCACCACCGGGATCCCGGCCGCCATGGCCTCCAGCATCCCGTTGCTCATCCCCTCCCGGTCCGAGGTCACCAGGTAGACGTCGAACGCGTCCAGCACGTCACCGACATCCTCGCGGTGGCCGAGCAGGTGGACGCGGCCGGCCAGACCAAGGGCGTCCCGCTCGGCCGTCAGCGCCGGCCGGTCCTCGCCTTCGCCGGCGACGATGGCGTGGACGTCCCCGGGCAGCGCGGCGATCACGCGCAGGAAGCGGTCGAGCCGCTTCTGCTTGACCAGCCGCGCCAGCGTGCCGACCACCGGCACGTCCGGCCCGATGCCCAGCGCCCGGCGCACGTCGCCCGGCGGCGCCCGCCGCGCGGGCGGCCGCACGCCGTTGTGGATCGTGACCACGCGCTCGTCGGTCCACGCGCGCAGCCGCAAGAACGGCGCGCGCATGCGCTCGGCGTTCACGGCGACGGCGTCGACGCAGCGCTCGAGCGCCAGCCGGTACTTGGGGTTGCGGGGCGTGTCGGTCTCCAGGCCGATCCGGGCCACGATGCGCGGCACGCCGGCCAGGCGCCCGGCCGGCGCGGCCAGGCCGAGCTTGCGGAAGGTGCCGATGAGCAGCGCGTCCGGGCGCTCGCGCCGCAGCCGGCGCGCGAGCGCCAGCGCGTGCGGCAACGCGATGTCGCCGCCGAGCGGGCGCAGCTCGGCGGCCACGCCCATCGCGCGGGCGCCGTCGCGCACCAGCGGATCGTTGCACAGGAGCAGCGTGCGATGGCCGCGCGCCTGGAGTCCCGCCAGCAGCCGCACCGTGGCCTGCTCGGCGCCGCCCCAGACGCGGGCGCCGTTGTGGGCGACGATGTACACGGCCTTCGCCTCCTACCGACTCGCCGCGCCGACGCGCGCCGTCGCGTCATCGCCCTGGAATTGCAGCTCGTAGAGGCGGCGGTAGAGGCCGCCCGCCGCCAGCAGCTCCTCGTGCGTGCCGCGTTGCACGACGCGGCCGCCGTCCATGACCAGGATCTGGTCCGCGCGCCGCACGGTCGACAGCCGGTGCGCGATGACCAGCACGGTGCGCCCCTCGAGGAGCGAATCGATCGCCTCCTGCACGAGCCGCTCACTCTCGGTGTCGAGCGCGCTCGTCGCCTCGTCCAGGATCAGGAGCTGCGGGTTGCGCGCGAGCGCCCGCGCGATCGCGATGCGCTGGCGCTGCCCGCCCGAGAGCCGCGTGCCCCGCTCGCCCAGCACCGTGTCGTAGCCGTCCGGCAGCTCCATGATGAAGCCGTGCGCGTTCGCGGCGCGCGCGGCCGCCTCGACCACCGCGTCCGGCACGTCCTCCAGCCCGTAGGCGATGTTCGCCCGCACCGTGTCGTGGAAGATCGTCGTCTCCTGCGTCACGATCCCCATCAGGCGACGGAGCTGCTTCCCCTTCAGCGCCCGCAGGTCGACGCCGTCGAGCGTGATGCGCCCGGCGGTCGGGTCGTAGAAGCGCGGCAGCAGCGACGCGAGCGTCGTCTTCCCCGAGCCGCTCGGCCCGACCAGCGCCACGACCTCCCCCGGGCGGATCTCCAGGTCGATCCCCTCCAGGCACGGCTCGCCCGGCACGTACGAGAACGACACGTTCTCGACGCGGATCCCCGATCCGATGCCCCGCGGCTCGACCGCGTCCGGCCGGTCGACGATGTCCGGCGGCGTGTCCAGCAGCTCGAAGGCGCGCTCCGCCGCGGCCAGCCCCGGCTGCACCAGCGACGGGAACTTGCCGATCACCTTCACCGGCTGCATCACGCTCATCGCCAGGCCGAGGAACGCCAGGAACGAGGGCGCGTCCAGCGAGTGGTCGACGAGCACCAGCCGCGAGCCGTACCAGAGCAGCGCGAGCACCGCCGCCGCGCCGACCATCTCCGTCATCGGCGGGAAGACCCGACGCCAGCGCTCGTTGCGGATCACCGCCTTGTAGTGCGCGCGCGTCAGCTTGCGGAAGCGCTCCGCCTCGTAGTCCTCCGCGGCCGACGCCTTCACCAGCCGGATCCCGCTCGTCGTCTCTTGGATGTGCGAGCTGATCTCGCCGGCCGCGTCCAGCACCTTGCGCACGCCGCGGTGCAGCCGCTTCCGGAACCGCTGCCACATCCCGAGCATCAGCGGGAGCGTGGACAGCATGACCAGCGTCAGCTTCCAGGAGACGAGGAACAGGCTGGCGACCAGGAAGACGACGCGCATCGCGGCCGACAGCGCCTCCGCCAGGTTCGACGTCACGAGCGCGCGGAGCTGGTCGACGTCGCCCGTGATGCGCGAGATGACCTGGCCCGCGCGCGTCCGGTGATGGAACGGCAGGCCGAGGCGCAGCAGGTGCTCGTAGAGCTGGTTGCGCAGGTCGCGCGTCACCCGCTGCTCGATGTGGACCACCGCCAGGGCGCGCACGTAGTCCGCCACGTTCTTCAGCAGCATCACGCCGAAGATCACCAGCACGACGTTGCGCAGCGTCGTCATGGGCGACGCCGCGTCGAGCGCGCCGCCGATCGTGAAGCGCAGCACGCGGTGCAGCACGTCGTCCTTGCCCGAGGCGAACAGCGACGCCGTCGCCCCGCGCGAGCCGTTGAAGAGCGCGTCCAGGAACGGGATCAGCAGCGTGAAGGAGAACGCGTCCAGCGCACCGAACGCCACCATGGCGACGATGGCGAGGAGGAACAGCCCCTTGTAGGGGAGGAGGTAGCCGAGGATGCGCCGGTAGAGCTTCATCGCGGCCGGAGCAGGGCCACGGGGAGGATCATCTCCTCGGGGCTGACGCCGCCATGGAGGAACGAGCCGCGATACCGCGCCTGGTACTCGCGCAGCTTCGTCGGGTAGACGAAGAAGTAGTCCTCCATGGCGAGCAGGTAGTTCGTGGCCAGCGAGCCCTTCGGCAGCCGGAGCACCCGCTCGTCGCTCGTGGCGAAGACGGCGCTCGCCACCTCGGCGCGCAGGTCCTGCCCGAACTTGTAGCGCAGGTTCGCGGTCGCGTCCCGGCGCGCGAAGACCGTGACCGGCCGCTCGCACAGGATCGAGCCGTGGTCCGTCGTGACCACCGTCGGGATCCGCTCGGCCGCCGCCTCGCGCAGCACGCGGTACGCCGACGAATGCTCGAACCACTGCCGCGTCAGCGCGCGCAGCGCCGGCACGTCCCGCGCCACCTCCATCAGGATCGCGTTCTCGCTGCGCCCGTGCGTGAGCAGGTCGATGAAGTTGAACACCAGGGCGACGACGCCGCCCTCCCGGAACGCGCGCCGCACGCGCGCCAGCAGCTCGTCCGCCTCCTGGTCGCTGAAGCTCTTCTCGTAGTGGATCGGCACGGTCCGCCCGGTCAGCCGCTGGAGCTGCTCGGCGAAGAGCCGATCCTCGAACGCGTTCAGGCTCCCCTCGTCCGTCCCCCACCACCCCGGGTTGGCGCGCGCGATCGCGTCCGGGTACTTCCCGCCGAAGATCGCGTTGCGCGAGTAGGGCGTCGCCGTCGGCAGGATGCTCGCGTACAGGTGCTCCTCCACGTCGAACAGCGAGGCGAGCAGCGGGCGGATCGTGCGCCACTGGTCGAGGCGCAGGCAGTCAATGATGACGAACAGCAGCCGGTCCTCGCCGGTGCGCGGCGCCACGAAGCGCTCGACCACGTCCACCGACAGCGGCGGCCGGTCCGCCGCCTGCGGCCGCGTCCACTCCTCGTATACCCGGGCGACGTAGGCGCCGAATTCCCGCCGCACGTCCGCGAGCAACGCCGCCACGCTGTCGGCGAGCCCGCGCTCCTGCGCCTCGTGCAGCCGCAGGTCCCAGTCGACCAGCTCGGAGTACAGCTCGAAGTAGTCCTGCCAGGTGCGCGCCTCGTCGCGCATGCGCGAGAGTGCGCCGAAGCGCGCCGCGAAGTCCTGCGCCGCCCGCTGCTGGAGGAGCTGCGGCCCCTCGAGAAGCCGCGTCACCGCCGAGAGCACCTGCCGCGGCGAGGCCGGCTTGACCAGGTAGTCGTCGACGCGCCGGCCGATCGCCTCCGTCATGGTCCGGTCCTCCTCCGACTTCGTGACCATGACGACGCGGGCGTGCGGCTCCTCCCGCCGGAGCTCAGCCAGCACCTCCAGGCCGCGCTTCCCCGGCATCTGCTCGTCCAGCAGCACCAGGTCGTACGTCTCCCGCCGCGCCAGCTCCAGGGCGTCATCCCCGTTCGTCGTGGCGTCCACGTGGTAACCGCGCTGGCGGAGGAAGAGGAGGTGAGGCTCGAGGAGCTCGACCTCGTCGTCGACCCAGAGGATCCGTTTCGGCGTGACCTGCATAGGAACCTGAAGTTAGGACGCGGCGCGTCCGAGCGTCAATTCGACCGCGCACGCCGGGTGCGCCGGCCCGGAGCGGGTGGTACCCCCGACCCGGCGCGGAGGTCGGGACAGGCGACGGATGGGGAAGCTAGCGCGGCTGGAACGCCACGGGGAACTGGATCCAGACCCGCGTCGGCTGGCCGCCTCGCAGCGCGGGCGAGAACCACATCGCGCGCGCGACGCTCCGGGCGGCCTCGTCCAGCTCGGGGTGGCCGGACGAGCGGCGGACCTCGACCTTGCCCACCGCGCCGTCGGTGTCGACGAGCGCCCGCACGACGACGATCCCGCCGATCCCCGCCGCGCGCAGCGCCGCCGGGTACGCCGCGTCCAGCGCGATGCCGACGTCGCGGGCGTTGAGGAGGATCGGCCCGCGCGTCGGCGCCTCGGCCGTCGCGGCCACGCCCGGCTCGGCGACGCGCGCGGGGGCCGGCACCGCGGGCGCCGCGCGCTCCGCGACCGGCGC
>JADGGV010000256.1 GCA_019689775.1 Gemmatimonadota bacterium | reverse complement strand
CGGGGGCCCGTAGTTGTGTATACGAGACCCCCGGGCGCGCCTGCGGCGAGCGGGCACGCCGGCACCCCGGCCGGGGGTCAATCCGTCGTGAGGAACAGGTCGCGCGCCTTCAGCGCGATGATCTGCTTGCACGACCGGCAACGGTAGGTCAGCACCGGCTGGTCCGGATGGAGCACGCCGGCCAGCCGCTCGCGCAGCAGCTTCAGCGTGTCGCTCACCAGCCACACCGGCAACGTCCGTGACGTGCTGCACGCGCACCTCGCCTTGATCGGCACCGCGGGCGCGGGCGACATCTTCAGCATCTCCGCCTCCTTCCGGGCATCGCCCGAGCGCCGGACCGGGTCCGCGGCGCGCCTCGGCGCGCACGCACCGGCATCGGCCTCCCGGCAGACCGCGGTCCGCCCGGGCTCCGGCAACGCCTCTGTTGGATCGCGTCGCCTCCGCAGGCACGACGCGTACCGCGCCCGGTCGGCCCGACGCCGGCGCGCTAACTGAAGGCGTCCACGCCGATTCGCCTGCCGGCCGCCGCCCCGCCGTTACGAAGGGTAACGCCCCCCCGCGAGGCGCCGTATTGACCCGTGACGCGCGCGCTGTCACGGATCGTTCCACGGTCGGGGCGTGGGGCTCGCGCGCCGCGGCGCGGGGCGCCGCAGGGCACGGCGCCCGGCCTGGACGCGCCGGCCCGCGGGGTGCAGGATGGGGGTGGAGGCCCACGGGGGTCCGCCGCACCGGCCGGTGTGCCGGGTCGAGGAGCGAGGGAGTGTCGGACGTTCACGAGCAGGCCGCCGACCGGCTCATCCGCGAGGTCGTCGCCCGCGTCATGCGCCGCGATGAGGCGCGCTCGGTCGTGCGCGCGCTCGGCGCGCTGGCCGTGCTGCTGGCGGTGATTGCGGCGCTGTTCGCCGCCACGGTCGGGGGGTCGATCGTGTTCGCGACGGTGGTGGAGCGGCTGGGGAGGTGACGCGGGCGCCGGCGCTCAGTCCGCCGCGCCGCGCTCCTCCGTGGCGCCGCGGGCCGCGACGGCCAGCGCGCCGGCGCCGCCCTGGCGCGGCACGCGCACGGTGACCTGGGTGCCGACGCCGGGCGTGCTGCGGACGCCGATCTCGCCGCCGAGCAGCTCGACCAGCCGCCGGGCGACGCTCAACCCGAGGCCCGTCCCGCCGGTGTGCCGGGTCATCGCGTCCTCGAGCTGCCAGAACGGCTCGAAGATCTGCTCGAGGTGCTCGGGCGGGATGCCGACGCCGGTGTCGTCGATGTGGAACACGTAGTCGTCGCCCTCGACGCCGACGGCGAGGACGACCTTCCCTTCCCGCGTGAACTTGATCGCGTTGAAGAGGATGTTGAGCAGGATCTGGCGGAGCTTCTCGGGGTCGGTCTCGAGGTCGGCCTCGACCTTCGGGAGCCGGACCTCGAAGCGGAGGTGCTTCTCGGCCGCGGCCGGCCGCACGAGCGCCGCCGTCTCGCGGACGAACTCCCGGAGCGGCACGCGCTCGAGGCGCGCCTCCTCGCGGCCGGCCTCGAGGCGCGAGAACGTCAGGATCTCGTCGATGAGCTGGAGCAGGTGCCGCGCGCTCAGCATGATGCGCTTGAGCTGCTCGCGCTGACGCTCGTTGAGCTGGCCGGAGATGCCCGCCTCCAGGATGTCGGAGTACCCCATGATGGCGGTGAGCGGCGTGCGCAGCTCGTGGCTCATCACCGCCAGGAAGTTCGACTTCGCGCGGCCGGCCGCGAGCGCCGCCTCGTACAGCTCCGCCGCGTCGAGCGCGAGCGCCGCGCGCCCGGCCAGCCCCTCCAGGATGTCGACGTCACCGGCGGTGTAGCCGCGCCGCGAGCCCGCCGTCGCCAGCATGAGCGCGCCCAGCGTGCGGCCGCGCGCGACGAGCGGGAAGATGATCGCCGAGCGCAGCCCCGCCGCCCGCAGGCGCTCCAGCTCCTCGCGATCCCGCGCCACGGCCCGCAGCAGCTCGTCGGTCACCTCCGGGTACACCTCGGGCTCGCCCGTCGCGATCACGTGCGCCGGACCGAGCGACGCATCCGGCTGCGGCGTGTCACGCCGGCGGAAGAGCGCGATCTCCTCCTCGCCCCGCCCACCGCCGGCCAGCTCCGCCCGCCGGATCGAGCCGTCCCGCTCCACGATGTCGACGATGCAGTAGTCGGCGACGGCCGGGACCGTCACGTGCACCAGCGTCCGCAGCGTCGTGCCGTACGCGAGCGAGCCGGCCAGCGCGCGCCCGGCCTCCGCCAGGAAGCGCGCCCGCTCCGCGGCCGCTTCCGCTTCCGCCCGCGCGCGCTCCGCCACCCGGCGCTGCTCCTTCAGCTCCTCGATGGTGGCCTCCAGCTCCGTCGCCGTCTCCTCGAGTTGCTGCTGCTGGCGGATCCGCCCGGAGATGTCCCGGATGATCCCGGTGAAGACCCGCTCGTCGTCGCGGTGAAACGTGCCGAACGAGATCTCGAGCGGGATCTCGCGGCCGTCCTTCGTCACCCCGGGGAAGCGCGCGCCCGTCCACGGGATCCGGCGCTCGCCCGTCTCGACGAAGTGCCGCACCCCCTCCTCGTGGCGCGCGCGCATCCGCTCCGGCATGAGCAGCTTCAGCGACCGGCCGACCAGCTCGGCCGGCGCATAGCCGAAGACGCGCTCGACCGCCGGGTTGATCGACAGGATCGTGCTGTGCTCGTCGATGACGACGATGACGTCCGAGGAGGTCTGCGCCAGGAGCCGGAAGCGCTCCGCGCTCTCGCGCAGCGCGTCCTCCGCCTGCTGGCGCCGCACGAAGAGGCCCATCTGGTCGCCGATCGCGGCGGCCATGTCGAGGAGCGTCGCGTCGGGCGCCATCGCCTGCCGCGTGAAGAACTCGAGCACGCCGTAGAACGTGGCATCGAAGCGGATCGCGAAGGCGACGGCCGAGCGCAGGCCGGCCGCGCGGGCGGCGTTGCGTCGCACCACGTCCGGGTCCTGGTCGATGTCCGTCAGCCACACCGGCGCACCCGCCGCCCAGACGTGCCCCGGCACGCCCTCACCGCGCGCCAGCCGGAGGCGGCGCGTCGCCTCGACGAACGGCGCGAGGTCGCCGGCGCCGGGATCGGTCCAGACGAGGTCGGCGGCGAGGGCGCCATCGTGCACCCGCCAGAACGACCCGACCTCCCAGCCGAGGTGCTGGCCGATCGCGCAGACGACGGCGCGCGCCGCAGCGTCGATCGTCTCCGACGCCGCCAGGGCGCGCGTCACCGCCTGCTGGGCCGCAAGGCGGCGGCCCGTCTCTTCAGCCGTCGACACGGTTTCGCTTCAGCAACGAGCCAACGAGCTCCTCGCGCCCGCGCAGCCCCGCAGGCGTGGTTGAGTCGGTCGATGCAAGGCGTCTGCCACCTATTCCCCGGCCACGAGCGCGGCGACGGCGTCGGCGTCCACCGGCAGCTCGCACGTCAGCACCTCCGGTCCCTCCGCGGTGACCAGCACGTCGTCCTCGATGCGGATGCCGACGCCGCGCAGCGCCTCCGGCGCGCCCAACGCCGTCGCCGGGATGTAGAGCCCCGGCTCCACGGTCAGGACCATCCCCGGCTCGAGGCGGCGCGGCGCGCCGTCGCGCGCGTAGTCGCCCACGTCGTGCACGTCGAGCCCGAGCCAGTGGCTGGTGCGGTGCGGGAAGTATGCCTTGTACGCGGTCTCGTCGGCCCGCAGCGCCTCCACGTCGCCAGTCAGCACACCCAGCTCGACCAGCCCCGCCACCAGCACGGCGACCGCCGCGTCGTGGACGGCGTCGAACGCCGCACCGGGGCGCGCGGCCGCGATCGCCGCGTCGTGCGCCGCCCGGACGACGTCGTAGAGCGCACGCTGGGGCCCGGAGAAGCGGCCGGAGACCGGGAAGACGCGCGTGATGTCGGCGGCGTAGCGGCCGTAGAGCGCGCCCGCGGCGAGGAGGACCAGCTCGCCCGCCCGCATCGGCCGGTCGTTGCGCACGTAGTGCAGCACGGTCGCGTTCTCCCCCGAGCCGACGATCGTCTCGAAGGCCGGGCCGTCCGCGCCGCGGCGGCGGAAGCCGGCATCGAGCGCCGCCTGCACCTCCCACTCGCCGGCGCCCGGGCGGATGACGGCCGCCGCCTCGCGGAACGCCGCCACGCTGATCGTGGCGGCCTCGCGCATCAGCCGCAGCTCGTGCGCGTCCTTCACGAGCCGCATGTCGTCGAGCAGCCGCCCGGGATCGACGAGCGCCTGCGGCCCGCGCCCCGCCCGCGGCCGCGTCCGCCGCGCGTCCACGAGGATCCGCCGGAGCAGCGCCTCGACGTCGTCGCGCCCGCCGCCGAACCGGGCGTAGATCGTGTCGTAGCCGGCCAGGAGCGCGGGGAGCCGCGCCGGCAGCTCCGCGATCGGGAACGCCTGGTCCGCGCCGAACACCTCGCACGCCGCCTCGACGCCGCCGCGCCGGCCGGTCCACAGCTCGCGGTCCGGGTCGCGCGGCCGGACGAAGAGCGTGAACGGCGCCTCCGTCCCGGGCGTCAGCACCGCCACCGCCTCCGGCTCCGTGTATCCGGTCAGGTAGTAGAGGTCGGGGTCGACGCGGTAGGGGAGATCCTGGTCCCGGCCGATGCGCACCTCCGGCGCGGCCGGCAGCACCATCGCGCCGTCGCCCAGCGCGCGGAGCACGCGCGCGCGACGGTCGGCATGGACGGCAAGGATGTCGGGGCTCACGGTGATCCTTTCGCGCTGTCCGGCCGCACGACGACCCAGCCGATCCGCTGGCTCACCGTGACCGCGGCCAGGTAGTCGCCCGGCGGCGGCTGCGTCGTCGCCGACTGCGACACCACCAGCGTGGCGACGACGGCGCCCGCGGAGTCCGCGGGGATCCACCGCGCCGGCACGTCGATGTCGGTCGGCGGCGGCCCGCTGCCGCCGATCTGGAAGTTCTGCCCGCCGCTCGCCCGCAGGCCGAGCGACCACTGCCGGATGCCCGGCGCCGGCACGAGCCGCCCGCCCGCCGTGTCGAGCCGGATCTGCAGGTCGGCGCCGGGATCCAGCACGATCGTGTCGCGGCCGAGTCGCCGGATCGGCGTCCAGCTCAGCGCCACGGGCGGCGCCGTGATCCCGGCCACCGCCGGCGCGCGCAGCGTCACCGCCTCGACGGGCGCCGCGGCCGGCAGCTCGACCGTGTAGCTGCGGCTGCCGTTCGTCTGCACCGCGGCCGGCGCGATCGAGCGCCCCTGGAGCACGATCGAGTCGTTCGGCACGGCGCGCCACTCCCGGTCCGGCGCGAGCCCCGGGTCGAGCCGCGCCGAGACGAGCAGCGTCCCGGTCTCCAGCAGGTCGAGCGACGCCGAGAACGCCGCCGGCGCCGGCTCCGGCAGGTCGGGCGCGACGAAGTCGAGGCACCCAGCGAGCAGCACGGCCGACGTCGCCAGCAGCGCGCGCAGCTTCAACGGCGCCTCGCCAGGTATTCCGCCTCCAGCTCCCACGGGCGCACGTCGTGCTCCGGGATCAGCTCGCCGAATCCCTGGAGGATGTAGGTGGAGAGTCCCAGGTCCAGGTAGCGCGAGAGCGTCGCGCCACCGGGGATGCGCGGCAGCGCCCAGTCCTGCGCCGGCCGGATCCACGCGCCGAACAGGAAGTCCTCCTGGAGCACGTGCTCCCGCTCGTGCGCCAGCGCGCGCTCCCGCGCGACCGGGCCGTAGGCCGGCACGTCGCCGTAGAAGATCACGCCCGCCTTGACCAGCCCGCCCGCGTGCGCCGAGCCGCTCGCGATGAGCTGGTTGCGCGCCCGGAACACCGGCGCGCCCGCCGAGAGCGACGCGCCGCCATCCAGCGTCACGTCGTCCGAGAGGGCGCCGTACACCGTCCAGCCGAGCGTGACCGGGTCCACGCGGAAGCGCACCCGGTGCGGCGACCGCGGGCTCAGGTACAGCCGGCCGAGCCCGACCGGGAGGATCAGCTCGTCCAGCAACGGCGCGCCGGCCGCCGCGTTCCGCACCATCGAGGTGCCCGCCGCCGCGACCTCGCGCCCGATCAGCCCGGCGCCATCGAACCGCTCCGCGGCAAGCCGCTTCCCCAGGTAGACCGCCGCGCCGCCGGGGAGCGCCCGCATGAAGCCGTCGCCGAACGAGCCGCCGCGCAACGCCTGCACCACCCCGGCCGACGCGGCGCTCAGCAGCGCGTTCGCGCTCAGGATCGTGAACTCGCCCACCCAGTGCGGCGCCGAGCCCGTCACCCGCCCCGTGTC
>JADGGV010000255.1 GCA_019689775.1 Gemmatimonadota bacterium | reverse complement strand
GTCCGCGAGCGCGAGGAACACGCGGGCCGTCTCGCCGTCCGGCCGCGCCACGACGGGCGGCGCGCCGGCGTCCTCGCCGGCGACGACCGCCTCGTCGAACGGCAGCTCGGCGAGGAGCGGCACCCCCGCGCCGTCGGCGAGCGCGCGGCCGGCGCCGTGCCCGAACGGGTGCGAGACGCGGCCGCAGTCGCAGACGGCGTGGCTCATGTTCTCGACGACGCCGAGCACGGGCGTGTCGAGCTTCCGGAACATCTCGAGCGCCTTGGCGGCCTCGAGCGCGCTCAGCCGCTGCGGCGTCGTCACGACGATGCCGCCGTCGAGCACGATCGACTGCGCGAGGGAGAGCGGCACGTCGCCGGTGCCGGGCGGCAGGTCGACGACGAGCACGTCCAGCTCGGGCCAGACGACGCCGCGCGAGAACTGCCGGACCGCCTTCGAGACCATCGGCCCGCGCCAGACCGCGGGCGATTCCGCGCCCAGGAAGAAGCCGAACGAGACGACCGCGAGCCCGTGCGCCTCGAGCGGCACGACCTTCCGCTCGGCCGTCATTCTAACGCGGTGCGCGCCATCCTCGAGCCCCAGGATCACCGGGATCGACGGGCCGTAGATGTCGGCGTCGAGCAGCCCCGCGCGCAGCCCGCGCGCCTGGAACGCCAGCGCCAGGTTCGCGGCCACGGTGCTCTTCCCGACGCCGCCCTTCCCCGAGCCGACCGCGACGACGCGCGCGACGCCCGGCAGCCGCCCGCGGTCCGCCCACGGATCGGCCATGCCGCTGGTCTTGCGCTCCGGCGGCACGATCTGGACCTCGCAGCGCAGCGCGCCGAGCGCGAGTACCGCCTCGCGCACCGCCGCGCGCAACTGGTCCGGAACCTCGGCGCGCGCCGTCGAGACGACGAGCGAGACGTGCACCCGGCCGTTCCGCACCGCCACCGAGCGGACCAGCCCGAACGAGACGATGTCGCGCCGCATGCCGGGGTAGGGCACCCGAGCCAGCGCCGCGCGCACGTCGTCTTCCGTGATCCGATCGGGCTCCACCCGCGCCTCCTGTAGAATCTCCGGCCGGCCCGCATCCGCTCGCGCCGGGGTCGACGCCACGGAATCTCGGCCGCCCGGAGGCGGGGCGCTGTGATCCACGTCACACGGGCGCGGTCGTGCGGCCGGTGATCTCGTCGGGGTCGATGCGGACGACGACGGCGCGCGCCAGGAGCGCGGCGTCGCGGAGGCGGGGCGAGGCGCCGAAGACGGGATGGCGGCGGAGCAGCTCGAGGGCCGCGTCGCGCTCGGCGGGCGAGTCGAGGACGCGCGCGCGGCCGAGCACGACGACGGAGGACCAGCCGGCGGCGGGGTCGCTCACGTCCGTGATGGTGAGGCAGACGAAGGGGTTGGCGGCGAGGTTCGTCGCCTTCGTGCCGGGGGCGGTGGCGATGACGAAGCCGGCGCCGTCGCAGGCGTAGGCGACGGGGACGGCGTACGGCCGTCCGTCCGCCGCGGTGGCGAGGATGCCCCACCCCTGGCGGTGGATGAGCGCCCGGATCTCGGCGGGCGCGAGGGTGCGCGGGCGGCGGTCGCCGGGTGCGGCCGGCGCCGCCGCCTCGCGCGGATCGCCGGCGGCTCGCGGCGGCGTGCCGGCCGGCGGGGTTGCGGGGTCCAGCGGGCCTCCTACGACGGGCGCGGGGCGATGACGGCGAGGAAGCGGACGCCCGCGTCGCCCGCATCGATCGCGTGGATCTCGCCGGGCGCGAAGGCGGCGCCGGCGCCGGCGGTCAGGACGGCGGCGCCGTCGCCGCCGATGAAGGTGGCGCCGCCGTCGATGACCTGCACGACCACGGTCGAGCGGCTGGTGTGCGGCGGGATGCGCTGGCCGGGGCGGAGCGTGAAGGCGACGACGCGGACGTTCGCCTCGTCGTGCAGCACGGCGCTCGCCGGCCGGTCCTCGCGCGGCGCGGGCGGGGGCGCGAGCAGCCTCACGGCGCCTCCGCCTCGGCGACGACGCGCGCCACCTCCTCGAGCAGCTCGTCGGGGTCGGCGCCGTCGCGCAGCGCCGCCTCGCGCAGCGGCACGGCGCCGCCGCAGCAGGCGTCGATGCCGAAACGGTTGAAGATGGCGACGGTCTCCGGCCAGCGCCGGATCACGTCGTTGACGGTGATATCATCGGGGATCTCGACTCGCGTGCTCACGGGATCTTCCTTCCGGGTGCGGCGTGGGCGACGGGGAGCTTCCCGCCGCGGGACGCGGGCGTCGACGCGGCGTCGAGCGTCCGCCAGAGGTTGTAGACGAAGAGTGCGCCGCCGGCCGCGCTGAAGAGGGCGCCGGCGGCGAGCGCGGCGCGGCCGGCCGTGGCGGAGGCGAGGCGGACGCCCCACCCGGCGACGAGCCCGGCCAGCCCCGCGTTGGCGAGCCAGAGGTGCAGCGCGGCCAGGCGGCGGCTGTGCAGCGGCGCGCCGACGAAGCGCGGCATGGTGTGGTAGGCGACGCCGAAGATCATCATGCTCACGAAGCCGAGCAGGTTCGCGTGCATGTGCGCGGGGCGCAGCGCGGCGCCCTCGAACGGCCGGGCGATCTGGTAGACGCCGAGCAGGCCGCCGATGGCGAACCAGATCAGGCTCGAGCGGATGAAGCGGCGGACGAAGGGTTCCATGGCGCGGCTCACGCACCGCGGTCGCCGCGCGCGACGGCGGCGAGCCGGGCTAGGTTGCCGATCACGACCCGGCGCTTCTGCTGCCGGATCGTGCCCGTGCGGCGCAGCGTGGCGAGCGCGCGGGCGATGCTCTCGCGCGTCGTCGCCAGCTCCGAGGCCAGCTCCTCCTGCGTGCGCGGCACGTCGAACGCGCCGCCGTCGCACAGCGCGCCGGCGGCCTCGGCATAGTCCAGCAGCGCCGCGGCCACGCGCGCGGGCACGTCCTTCAGCGAGATCCGCTCGACCAGCCGCACCATCCGGCGCAGGCGCCGGCCCAGCTCGCGGATCACCGCGTCCGCGACCGCCGGGTTGTTCGCGTACAGCCAGCGGAACGCGTCGATCGGCAGGAACAGCACACGCGAGTCCTCGACCGCCTGCGCCGACGCCGGGTACGGCCCGCCGTCGAACAACGGCACCTCCGCCACCGCCTGCCCCGGCCCCATCACGTGCAGCACCTGCTCGCGCCCGTCCGGCGAGGAGCGGTACACCTTGACCCGCCCCTCGACGACCACGTACAGCCCCTCGCACGGCTGCCCCTGCCGGAACAGCGTCGCCGCGCGCGGCACCGAGCGCGGGATCGTGCGCTCCGCGACCGCCGCGAGCGCCCGCTCGTCCAGCGCCGAGAACAGCGACAGGCGACGCAGCACCGGAAGCGCCGAGGCGGTCGTCATCCGCTCACCCTCCTCGAGCCAGCCGCACGGCGGCGATCACGATCACGAGCCCGATCAGCGCGCTCGCCCGCGCCAGCAGCGCCGCCCGGCGCCGGTTGCGCAGCGCCTCCGGCGTCCCCGGCCGCAGCCGCGAGGCGCGCGGGCCCACCACGAAGTCGTGCACCGACTGCACCACCAGCATCGCCCCGACCGCGCCCAGCTTCCACGCGAGCGCGGTGCCGAACGGCGTCGCCCAGAACGCGGCGCTCCCGAGCGTCGCCCACGATAGAACGCCTCGGAAGTGCAGATTCAGCACACCCGTCACGAGCAGCGTCACGATCGCGAGCCACCCCGCCGTGCGCGCCCGCTCGCCCAGCCGGCGGAACAGCTCCGCCCGCAGCGCCGGCGGCTCCACGGCCCGGAGCACCGGCGCACCCACCGCCGCCAGGAAGAACAGCCCGCCCAGCCAGAAGAGCGCCGCCAACACGTGGATCGTCACGTTCAGGTAGTACATCGCGCCGATCTCGCTCCCCGTTCGCCTCGTGGATGCCCGTGCCGCGGCCGGTCCGGCGGCCGCGTCGTCGCGGGAATCTGCCGGCCCGCGACGGGCCATGCTGTGATGTACGTCACAGGGGGTGGGCGTGGAAGGGGCGGACGGCGGCGCGGCGCGGGCGCAGGGTGCGCGAAGCGGCGGCGGGCGGCGCCGTCTGCGGGGCGAGCCGCGCCGGCGGGGTGTGCGCGGTCGGCGGGAGCCCATCGGTTGCGATCAAGGGGGTGCGGCGTAGCTTGCGCCGGAGCGTGGCCTGTCCACGGGGGTACGCCCGCACGGAGCGGGTCCCGGCAACCGTCGGTTCTCGGGGTGTCGGGCGCTGCGCCATGTGGCCCCTCGTTCGAGCCGCGCGTGTGCGGCTCGGGAATTCGGCAGGGTGAGGCGGACGGAATGACGATCGACCTGGTCTTCATCGACGTGGACGGCACGCTGGTGGGCTCGTCGGGCACGGTGCCGCCGGCGGTGTGGGCGGCGGCGGAGCGGACGCGCGAGGCGGGTGTGCGGCTCGCGCTGTGCTCGGGGCGGCCGGGCTTCGGCCGCACGCGGGGGTACGCGGAGCGGCTGGATCGCGAGGGGTGGCACGTGTTCCAGAACGGTGCCAGCGTCCTGAACGTGGGCTCGGGGGCGTCGCTCTCGCACGCCTTGCCGGCGAAGGTGGTGGCGGCGCTGGTGGAGCGGGCGCGCCGGACGGGTCGGGCGCTGGAGCTGTACACGGACGCGGACTACGCGGTGGAGAGCGGGTCGCGGCGGGTTCGCGAGCACGCGGCGCTGCTGGGCGTGGAGTACCGGCCGCGGGACCTGCTGTCGCTCGAGGGGCGGATCGTGCGGGCGCAGTGGGTGCTCGCGCCGGACGAGGCCGACGCGGTGCTCGAGGAGCCACACGACGGGCTGACGCGGTCGCGCTCGGTCGCGCCCGCGATGCCGGACACGGTGTTCATCAACCTGACGCCGCCCGGCGTGGGGAAGGCGGAGGGCGTGCGCGCGGTCGCGGCGGCCTACGGCGTTCCGCTGGAGCGCGTGATGATGGTCGGGGATGCCGACAACGACGTCGGCGCGCTGCGCGCCGTGGGCTGGCCGGTCGCGATGGGGAACGCGGACCCGGAGGTGCGGGCGGTCGCGCGCCACGCGGTGGGCCACGTCGACGAGGGCGGGCTAGTCGAGGCGCTCGCGCTGGCGCAGCGGCACGCTCCGGGCCGCGCCCGGCCGCTGCAATGGCCGGCGTCGCCGTCGTGAGCGGCCGAACCCGGCCGCGCGCTCAGGCGCCGACCGCCTCCCTCACCCAGGGTGGCTCGTCGCCGAGCCACTCGGGGTGCTGGGCGGTGGAGTCGAAGATCGAGGAGGTCTTGAACAGCTCGAAGCGGCCGCGCGAGGCGGCCTCGCGGGTGCGCTCGAGGAGCGCGTCCCGCTCCTCCTGCGTCATCGCCGGCGTGGTCGCGGCGCGGATCGCCTGATCGAGCAGCTCGATGCGGTCGATGCCGGTGATGACGACGGACGTCGGGAGGCTGAGCGCGTAGCGGAGGCATTCCTCGGCGGTGACGATGCCCGAGCGCAGGAGGAGGCCGTTGCCCATGCTCTTCATGCCGAGGACGCCCATGCCGCGCTTGACCAGCTCGGGGACGACGAGGCGGCCGAAGCTGCGGAAGTGCGCGTCCATGACGTTGAGCGGGAGCTGCGCCGTGTCGAACGTGGTGCCGTGCCGCTCGGCGACCTCGATCATGTAGAGGTGGACGTGCGGGTCCTTGTGGCCGGTGAAGCCGAGATAGCGGACCTTCCCGGCCTCGCGCGCGGCGAGGAGCGCCTCCTGCGCGCCGTCGGGCCCGAAGATGCGGTCGGGGTCCTCGAAGCGGATGACCTCGTGGTGCTGGACGAGGTCGACGTAGTCGGTCTGGAGCCGCCGGAGCGACTCGTCGAGCTGCCGGGCCGCATGCGCCTTCGTGCGCCCGTCGACCTTCGTCATCAGGAAGGCCTTCTCGCGGTAGCCGTCCCGCAGCGCCGTCCCCATGCGGATCTCGCTCAGCCCGTCGTGATAGTCCCACGAGTTGTCCAGGAAATTGACGCCGCGGTCGAGCGCGCTGCGGACGATGCGGATGGCCAGCTTCTCGTCGACCGTGGGGAGCGAGAGGTGCCAGCCGCCGACGCCGATCGGCGAGACGCGCACGCCGGTCTTGCCGAGCGTGCGGTAGGCGAGGGTCACATCGGGGGTGGTGTCGGACATGAGGGCCTCCCGGGGTGCGACGCCGCCGGTCCGGCCAAGGCGCCGGTGCGAGCCGCGGCCGGACCGGGGCCGGTGTCCGGGAGCGCCGCAAAGGCGATACCGGGCGGGGAAACTTCGGGTTCGACTTCGGGTGGGGGTGGGACTGCTGTGTCTTTTA
>JADGGV010000254.1 GCA_019689775.1 Gemmatimonadota bacterium | reverse complement strand
GCGCCGAGCGCCGCCGGCCGCGGAGCCGTGGACTACGCGCCGCGCTCCTCGAGCGGGACGTAATGGCGCTCGTCGGCGCCCGTGTAGACCTGCCGGGGCCGGGCGATCCGCTGCTCCGAATCCTCGAGCATCTCCTCCCACTGCGCCAGCCAGCCGGCGACGCGCGGGATCGCGAAGAGCACCGGGAACATGTCGACCGGGAAGCCCATCGCCTGGTAGATGATGCCCGAGTAGAAGTCGACGTTCGGGTAGAGCTTGCGCGAGATGAAGTAGTCGTCCTCCAGCGCGATCCGCTCGAGCTCGACGGCGATATCGAGGAGCGGGTTGCGACCGGTGACCTCGAAGACCTGCGGCGCCAGCTCGCGGAGGATGCGCGCGCGCGGGTCGTAGTTCTTGTAGACCCGGTGGCCGAAGCCCATCAGGCGGAACTCGCCCGCCTTGACGCGCCGGACGTACTCCGGGATGCGGTCGACCGAGCCGATCTCCTGGAGCATGCGCAGAACCTGCTCGTTCGCGCCGCCGTGGAGCGGGCCGTAGAGCGCGGCGGCGGCGGCGGCGACGCAGACGTAGGGGTCCGCGTGCGAGCTGCCCACGTTGCGCATCGCGCTCGTGCTACAGTTCTGCTCGTGGTCGGCGTGGAGGATGAACAGGACGTTCAGGACGCGCTCGAGCACCGGGTTCGGCTGGTACTTCAGCTCGGTCGTCTTGAACATCATGTTCAGGAAGTTGCCGGCAAAGCTGAGATCGTTGTCCGGGTAGGCGTACGGCATGCCGACGCGGTGCCGGTAGGCGAACGCGGCAATGGTCGGCATCTTCGCGACGAGCCGAACGATCTGGCGGGCGCGGATCTCGGGGTCCGAGATGTTGCGCGCCTCCGGGTAGAACGTCGACAGCGCGGCGACGGTCCCCACGAGCGCACCCATCGGGTGAGCGTCGTAGTGGAAGCCGTCCATGAACTTCTTGATGCTCTCGTGGACGAACGTGTGGTGCGTGACCTCCCAGGTCCACCGCTCGAGCTGCTGCGCCGTCGGCAGCTCGCCACGGAGCAGGAGGTAGGCGACCTCCAGGAAGTTGCTGCGCTCGGCGAGTTCCTCGATCGGGTAGCCGCGGTAGCGCAGGATGCCGCGGTCGCCGTCGATGAACGTGATCGAGCTCTTGCACGACGCCGTGTTCATGTACGCCGGGTCGTAGCTGAGCAGCCCGAAGTCGTCGGGCCCCGCCTTGATCTGGCGCAGGTCGGCGCCGCGGATGAAGGAGCCGTACTCGGGGTAGACGCCGTAACCGATCGGCAGCTCGTACTGCTTCCCGGTGCGGTTGTCGATGATCGTGAGCGTGTCGGGCACGAAAGCCTCCCAGTTCCGAGGGTCAGCCCCGGAATGTATGCGCCCGACGCGAAATCGGCGAGCACCGCCGTCGAGCGGGGCGCACGCCCGGCGCCGTTCAGGCCGGCGACGTCGTCGCCTCCGGCTCGCGGGCCGGCGCGTGGGGGGTGAGGCTGCGCCGGAGCACGACCCCGCCGATCGAGGCGGCGAGGAGCGAGGCGGTCAGGATGCCGAGCTTCGCGGCGTCGAGCCCGGCGCCCTCGCCGAGCGCCAGCCCGGCGATGAACAGCGACATCGTGAAGCCGATGCCGGCAAGCCAGCCGACGCCATGCAGCTCGCGCCAGCCGACGCCCCCGGGGAGCGCGCCGAGGCGCAGCCGCACCGCGAGCCAGGAGAAGAGGAGGATGCCGATCGGCTTGCCGAGCGTGAGGCCGAGGACGACGCCGAGCGTCACGGGATTGCCGAACGCGGCGAGGTCGATCGCGCGCAGCGAGATGCCGGCGTTCGCGAGCGCGAAGAGCGGGACGATGAAGAAGGCGACGACGCCCTGGAGGTCGTGCTCGATGCGCTGGAGTGGCGCCTGCGCCTCCTCGCAGGCGCCCTCGAGCGCCTGGATCGCCCACTGCTGCTCCTCGTTCGAGGGGACGTCGTGGCCGCGGGCTTCGCCCGCGCGCTCGAACTCGTCGAGCGCGGCCCGGCCGCGCTCCAGGAACTCGGCGGGATCGATGCGCGTGCGCGCCGGGACGGTCAGCGCGAGGAGCACGCCCGCGATCGTGGCGTGCACGCCGGACTCGAGCATCGCGAGCCAGAGGCCGATGCCGAGGAGGGCGTACGGCATCGGCTTGCGGACGCCGAGCCGGTTGGCCGCCAGCAGCACGCCGAAGAGGGCGCCGGCCAGGGTGAGCGCGCCGAGGTGGAGCTCGTGGGTGTAGAAGAGCGCGATGACGAGGACGGCGCCCAGATCATCGGCGATGGCAAGCGCGGCCAGGAAGACCTTCAGCCCGAGCGGCGCGCGCGGCGCGAGCAGCGCGAGCATCCCGAGCGCGAACGCGATGTCCGTCGCCATCGGGATCCCCCACCCCGGCGCGCCGGGCCCGCCCCGGTTGACCAACGTGTAGATCAGCGCCGGCGCCAGCATCCCGCCCAGCGCCGCGGCCGCCGGAAGCGCGGCGCGGCGGACCGACGCCAGCTCGCCGATCAGCACCTCCCGCTTGATCTCGAGCCCGACCGAGAAGAAGAAGACGACCATGAGGCCGTCGTTGATCCAGCCGCGGAGCGACTCGGTCAGGCCGAGCGTGGGTGCGCCCACCGTGATCGGACTCTGCCAGAGCCCGAAGTAGGCGTCCGCCCAGGGCGAATTGGCCCACAGCAGCGCCGCCACGGTCGCGCCCAGCAGCACCAGCCCGCCCGCCGATTCCGTCGCCGCGAAGCGCTGGAACGGACCCAGCAGCCGCTCGATCGGGGTCGCCGTCGCGTGCACTCGTGTCGCCACGCCGTCCTCCTCCCGTCGCTCTGTCCCCGGCCGCGCCGCGGGTCCGGCGGCGCGGCCGCGCGCCGCGTTGCCTCTCGAGTCTCGGTCCGGCGCGTCGCCTGCGCGCGCCGTGCCCTCGTCCTAGCCACGGCCGCTCGCGCCGTACCGTGACGCCTCCGCTCCCTGGCGCCATGCGGGCCGGGATGCGCTCTTTCCCCGGACGGTACGCATCATGAAGAATGGAGCGGCGACGCCGCCGCGTCAGGCCCGACCGCGAGGAGAGCGATGCAGCCCGACAACTCCTGGGAGACCCTGGTCCGCGAGGTCGCGTCCACGCTCGTCCCGGAGGAGCGCGAGGCGGTGGCCGAGTGGGCGGCGCACGCATCGCCATCCAGGCGCAACCGCGACGCGCTCCTCGACCGCGTGGCGACGACGCGCTTCGAGCGTGCCGCGGCCGCCTACGGCGCCCGCTTCATCCCGGCCTCGCGCGTCCTCGAGCTGGGCGAGGCGGAGGTCGACGCGACGCTCGACGGCAAGCGCATCGCCCGGGCGGTCCGGCTCGCGCCCGTCCCGATCCGGCGCTCCGGCTGGGACGACGTGCGCATGGCCGTCGGCGAGGCCGGGCTCGCCCGCGCCTCGGAGATCGTCCAGGAGGCGCGGCGCGCCGCGCTCGAGGCGGCCCGGACGAGCCTCCGCGACGCCGCTCGCCGCCTCGAGGCGCTCGCTGCCGCGCTCCCCGAGGAGGAGCGCGCCGCCGCGCTCCAGGACGCCGAGCGCCGGCTCGCCAACCCGTCCAGCTCGCTCCGCAAGCTCGAGAAGCACCTGCGCCAGCGCGTGCTGCGCGAGTCCGTCGCCGGGCGCGCCGCCGAGATCGGCGCCATCGCGCCCCGTGTCCGCGTCGTCGACACCGGCGGCTCGGTGCGCTTCGAGGCGGAGCGCGAGGTGACGCTCGAGGTCGCCGGCGAGCCGCTCGCCATCCGGCTCGTCGCCTCGCAGTTCGGCGGCGAGCTCGAGCGTCTCTTCCTGACCGGCGACGCGCGGGCGTTCGTCGACGCCGTCATGCCGGTGCTCGAGGCGGAGCTGGACCGCATGGCCGCCGCCGCCGAGCGGATGGCGCGCGACGTCGAGGACTACGTCCAGGAGCGCACCCGGTGGCCGGGCTACGACCTGGCCGCGCTGCGACGCATCGTGCGCGAGGAGATCGAGCGCGCCGACCCGCTCGAGCCCGACGACGTCCTCCAGCGGATCCGCGAGCGCACCCGCCGCCTCGACTTCGAGGCGCGCGAGCGCGCCTACGTCCGCGAGATGGTCCACGAGCGCCACCTCGTCGCCTACAAGGACTTCTTCCCCAAGGCGCGGCAGCTCGACCGGGAGCTGACGCTCTTCGTCGGGCCGACGAACAGCGGCAAGACCTGGCACGCGCTCAACGCGCTCGCCGCCGAGGAGTCCGGGGTGTACCTGGCGCCGCTGCGGCTGCTGGCACTCGAGGGACAGGAGGAGATCGAGGCGCGCGGCCGGCCGGCGAGCTTCATCACCGGCGAGGAACGCGACATCCGCCCCGGCGCCCGCTTCGTCGCCTCCACCATCGAGATGCTCAACCCGAACGAGGTCTACGACGCCGCCGTCATCGACGAGGTCCAGCTGCTGACCGACGAGGACCGCGGCTGGGCCTGGTGCCAGGCGCTCATCGGCGTCGCCGCGAAGAAGGTCTTCATGACCGGCTCGCGCGACATCGTCCCGCTCGTCCAGGCGATCGCCGAGTACGTCGACGAGCCGCTCGAGATCGTCGAGCTCGAGCGCTTCACCCCGCTCCAGGCGCTCCCCGACCCCCAGCACCTGCGCGAGGTCCAGCCCGGCACCGCGATCATTGCCTTCTCCCGCCGGGACGTGCTCGGCCTCAAGGCCCAGCTCGAGCGCAAGTTCCGCGTCGCCGTCATCTACGGCAACCTCACCCCCGAGGTGCGCCGCGAGGAGGCCCGCCGCTTCCGCTCCGGCGAGGCGCAGGTCCTCGTCGCCACGGACGCCATCGCGATGGGGCTCAACCTCCCCATCAAGACGATCCTCTTCTCGACGCTGAAGAAGTGGAACGGCAAGGAAGAGGTCACCCTCTCCCCCGCCGAGATCCTCCAGATCGCCGGGCGCGCCGGCCGCTACGGCAAGTTCGAGGCAGGCTTCGTCGGCGCGCTCCGCGCCGAGGACGTCCGCCGCATCCAGCGCGTGCTCTCCGAGGGGTTCGTCCTGAAGGACCGACCGCTCGAGACCCGCGTCCGCCCCGGCGCCGACCACGTCGAGCTCATCTCCAGCGGCCTGGGCACCAACAGCCTGGCCCGCACCCTCGAGACGTTCCAGCGAGGGATGACCTTCGACTCGCCGCTCCTCAAGCCCGGCGTCACCGACGACATGCTCCGGCTCGCCCAGATCGTGGACCGCCACCCCCACCTCCCGATCGCCGAGCGGCTCAACCTCGCCGCCGCACCCATCGACACCCGCAGCCCAACCATCGTCGACGCCTACACGGAGTGGATGGACGCCTTCGCCCACGGCGAGCCCGTCAACGTGCGCCCGCTCCCACCCTGGTTCCGCAAGGCCGAGGTCGAAAGCGACCAGGAGCTCCAGGCCGCCGAGTACGAGGCGAAGAAGCTCACCGCCTACGCCTGGCTCGCCTACCGCTACCCCCACTTCTTCCCCGACCTCGAGAAGGTGCAGAGGCAGCGCCGCGACCTCGACCGCTTCATCGAGCGCGGCCTCGCCCGCCGCAGCGCCGCCCGCTACTGCGCCGAGTGCGGCAAGCGGCTCCCACCCCGCAGCCGCTTCACCACCTGCCGGGAGTGCTTCCGCCGCACGGCGTAGCACGCCCGGGCGGAGGAGCCCCCCACGGCCTCCGCCACCGCGGGTGTCGATGGGTGCGGCGGCGAGGTTGAGCCGCGCAGCGAACGCGCGAGGCCACCGCACAGCGAACACGCGAGGCCATCGCACAGCCAGCGCGACGTGGGCATGCGCAGCGCGCCGGGCGCCGCGCCGCGCGCTCGTGCGGCTCGCGGCTCGCGGCGTGCGTCCGTCCCCTTGACCTCCCAATTATATTACCATTCGACGAAATAGACATAAATGGCGGCTGCCGTCGCCGGAACCAGGAGGGCGCATGGCCGGGAACAACATCCTCGAGCTGACCGACGCGAATTTCGCGACGGAGGTCGAGCAGAGCGAGGGGCTCGTCGTGGTGGACTTTTGGGCGCCGTGGTGCGGCCCGTGCCGGGCGGTGGCGCCGGTGATCGAGCAGCTCGCGGAGGAGTACGCGGGGCGCGTGCGGTTCGGGAAGCTGAACGTGGACGACAACCCGCAGGTGGCGGTGCGGTACGGGATCCGCTCGATCCCGACGATTGGCGTGTTCAAGGGCGGGAAGGTGGTGGATGGGGCGGTGGGCGCGCTGCCGAAGCCGATGCTGGCGCGGCTGATCGAGGGGCAGTTGCGGGCGGCGGCG
>JADGGV010000253.1 GCA_019689775.1 Gemmatimonadota bacterium | reverse complement strand
GCTGGGGGCGCGGGCGGAGGCGGCGCGGGCGGAGGCGGAGGCGGTGCGGCGCGAGGCGGAGGCGCAGGCCGCGCGGATGCGGGCGCTGTACGCGGAGGAGGCGGCGCCGAAGGCGCAGCTCGACGCGGCGGAGACGGCGCTGGCCCGGGCGGAGGCGGGCGTGCGGGCGGCGCGCGCGGGCGGCGCGGAGCTGGTGGCGGCGCGCGCGTACGCGGTCGTGCGGGCGCCGTTCGCGGGCACGGTCACGCGTCGCTCGGTGGATCCGGGGGCGTTCGCGGCGCCCGGTGCGCCACTGCTGACGATCGAGGACGACTCGCGGCTGCGCATCGTCGTGAGCGCGGCGCCGGATGCGGTGCGGGAGGTGGCGCGCGGCGACACGGTGCGGGCGACGATCGAGGGGGAGCCGGTGCTGGCGGTGGTCGAGGGGGTGGTGCCGGCGGGTGACGGCAGTCTCTACCGCGTGAATGCGGTGGTGCCGAACCGTGACGGGCGCCACCTGGCGGGGAGCGCGGCCGCGCTGCTGCTGCCGCAGGGCACGCGCCCGGCGATCGTGGTGCCGGCGCAGGCGATCACGCGGGAGGGGGACCTCACGGGCGTCCGGGTCCGGACCGCCGCGGGATCCGAGCTGCGCTGGGTCCGGATCGGCGTCGCCTCGGGCGACTCGGTGGAGGTGCTCGGCGGGCTGCGCGACGGCGAGCAGGTGCTGGTCCCCGCCGCGCCGCACGGAGGGCGTTGAGCATGGGGATCTCCGGGCGAATCGCGCAGGCGTTCCTGCGCTCGAGGCTGACGCCGCTGGTGACGCTGGCCTCGCTCGCGGCGGGTGGGCTGGCGATCATCGCCACGCCGCGGGAGGAGGAGCCTCAGATCTCGGTGCCGATGATCGACGTGATCGCGGCGCTGCCGGGGGCGGGGCCACGGGAGACGGAGAACCTGCTGGTTCATCCGATCGAGCAGCGGATGTGGGAGATCCCGGGCGTCGAGTACGTCTACTCGACGGCGAGCGAGGGGATGGCGCTGGTGACGGTGCGGTTCCGGGTCGGCGAGGACCAGGACGAGAGCGTCGCGAAGGTCCACGCCAAGCTCTTCTCGGCGCTGGACCAGGCGCCGCCGGGCGCGTCGCCGCCGCTCGTGAAGCCGCACACGATCGACGACGTCCCGATCCTGACATTGACGCTGCACTCGTCGTCGTACGGCTCGGACGAGCTGCGCCGGATCGCGACGCACCTGGAGGACCGGATCCGCGCGCTGCCGGACGTGGCGGAGACGTTCGTCGTGGGCGGGCAGCCGAAGCGGATCCTGGTGACGCTTGACCCGGCCCGCCTGGCGGCGAGCGGCGTGACGCCGGGGGAGGTGGCGCAGGCGCTGAAGGGCGCGAACGCGCGGCTCCAGGCCGGCGAGTACGCGAGCGCCGGCGCGGTCTACCGCGTGGACGTGGGCGCGCCGCTCTCGAGCGCGGCGGACGTGGGGAACGTCGTGGTGAGCATGCGGGGCGCGGGCCCCGTCCGTGTCCGCGACGTCGCGGGGGTGCGCGAGGACTTCGGCGAGCGCACGGACTACGTCACCCACGTGGACCGGCGCGGCGCGGCGGAGAGCGCGGTGACGCTCCGCGTGGCGAAGCGGAGGGGCGCGAACGCGACGCGGGTGGCCGCGGCGGTGCTGGAGCGGGTCGAGCAGGCGAAGGGGCGCCTGCTCCCGGCCGACGTGGCCGTCAGCATCACCCGCGACTACGGCGCGACGGCGGCGGAGAAGGCGAGCGAGCTGATCCTGCACCTCGCCATCGCGACGCTGTCGGTGACACTGCTGATCGGGCTGTTCCTTGGGTGGCGCGAGGCGCTCGTCGTGCTGGTCGCGGTGCCGGTGACGCTCGCGCTCACGCTCTTCACGTACTACGCGCTCGGCTACACGCTGAACCGGATCACGCTGTTCGCGCTGATCTTCTCCATCGGCATCCTGGTCGACGACGCGATCGTCGTGGTGGAGAACATCTACCGGCACCTGAAGATGCGAACCCGGCCGGCGGAGGTGGCGGCGGTCGAGGCGGTGGACGAGGTCGGCAACCCGACGATCCTGGCGACGCTCACCGTGATCGCGGCGATCCTGCCGATGGCGTTCGTGAGCGGGCTGATGGGGCCGTACATGCGGCCGATCCCGGTTGGCGCGTCGGTGGCGATGCTCGCGTCGCTGGCCGTGGCGTTCATCGTGACGCCGTACCTGGCCTATCGGCTGCTGCGCGGGCACGTGCGGCCGGAGGAGCCGCCGCACGATCGCGCGCACGAGCCGGAGGAGGCGTCGCGCTTCGGCCGCATCTACGCGCGGATCATGATCCCGCTCCTGGAGCGCAGGCCGCGCCGACTCCTGTTCTACGGCGGGACCGCGGGCCTGCTGCTGCTGTCCGTCGGGCTGCTGCTCGTGCGGGCGGTGAAGGTCAAGATGCTCCCGTTCGACAACAAGAGCGAGTTCCAGGTCGTGCTCGATCTCCCGGAGGGGACGCCGCTGGAGACGAGCCAGGCGCTGGGGCGGGAGGTCGCCGCGTACCTCGCGCGCGTGCCGGAGGTGCGCAGCACCGAGGTGTACGCCGGGACGGCGGCGCCGTTCAACTTCAACGGGCTGGTCCGCCACTACTTCCTGCGGCGCGGGCCGAACGTGGCCGACGTGCAGGTGACGCTGGTGCCGAAGGGCGAGCGGCGCCGGCAGAGCCACGCGATCGCGGTGGCGGTGCGGCCGGGGATCGACTCGATCGCCGCGCGCTACGGCGCGAGCGCGAAGGTCGCGGAGACCCCGCCCGGCCCGCCGGTGCTGTCGACGCTGGTGGCCGAGGTGTACGCCGCGGACGACGACGCGCGCCTCGAGGCGGCCCGGCAGGTGAAGCATCTCTTCGAGACGACGCCCGGCATCGTGGACGTGGACTGGAGCGTGGAGGCGCCGCAAGGGACGCGGCGCTTCCGGGTGGACCGCGTGCAGGCGGCCGAGGCGGGCGCGAGCGTCGAGCAGATCGCGCAGACGCTGGCGCTGGCGCTGTCGGGGACGAGCATCGGGCTCGCGCCCTCGGAGACGGCGCGCGAAGGCGTCGCCATCGTGCCGCGCCTGGAGCTGGCGCGCCGGTCGTCGGTGGAGGGGCTGCTGGCGATCCCGATCGCCACGGCGACGGGGCCGCAGCCGCTGGGGCGCTTCGTGCGCGTTGAGCAGGGCGCGCTCGAGCCGTCCCGGTTCCGCAAGAACCTGCGTCCCGTGATCTACGTGACCGGTGACGTGGCCGGCCGAATCGAGTCGCCGGTGTATGCGATCCTGGAGCTGAACCGGAAGCTGGACGCGCTCCGCGTGGACGGCGCGCGCATCGCCCGCTACAACGCGGTCCAGCCGGCGAGCCTGGACGAGACGGCCATCAAGTGGGACGGCGAGTGGCAGGTCACGATGGAGGTGTTCCGCGATCTCGGCGTCGCGTTCGCCGCCGTGCTGCTGCTGATCTACGTGCTGGTCGTCGGGTGGTTCCAGTCGTTCCGGGTGCCGCTCGTGATCATGGCGCCGATCCCGCTCACGCTGATCGGCATCCTCCCCGGCCACGCGCTGACGGGCGCGTTCTTCACCGCCACGTCGATGATCGGGATGATCGCGCTGGCGGGGATCATCGTCCGCAACTCGATCCTGCTGGTCGACTTCATCCAGCTCGCGGAGGCGCGCGGGCGGACGCTGCGCGATGCCGTGCTGGAGGCGGGCGCGGTCCGGTTCCGCCCGATCGCGCTCACGGCCGCGGCCGTCGTCGTCGGCGGCCTGGTCATGGGCCTCGACCCGATCTTCCAAGGGCTCGCCGTCGCACTCATGAGCGGCGCCGTCGTGGCGACGCTGCTGACGATGATCGTGGTCCCGCTGCTGTACTGGGAGCTGCGCCGGCGGGAGGCGCCGGAGAGGAGGGGCGATGAGGCTCATCATGGTCATCTACAGCGGCCGCGACCCGCGGTTGGTGCCGGCGCTGCTTGACGCGCACCGGGTCGGCGGCTGGACGGAGCTCTCGCGGGCGCACGGTGCCGGGAGCACGGGGCGGCGCGAGGGGAGCCGGGCCTGGCCCGGCGACGCCGAGGTCTACTTCAGCATCGTCCCGGCGGAGCGGGTGGACGAGCTGGGCGCCGCGCTCCGCGACGAGGCGGCGCGGCTCCCGGACGGCGAGCGGCTGCACGTGGCCGTCCTCCCGATCGAGACGTTCTTCTAGGAGAGCACCGATGTGCGACGACCGGATCATTCGTCGCTTCGCGGGCGCGTTCGTGCTCGCGTCGGCGGCGCTGGCGTGGTGGATCAGCCCGCTCTGGCTCGTGTTCACCGCGTTCGTGGGGCTGAACCTCTTCCAGTCCAGCTTCAGCGAGTACTGCCCGCTCGAGCGCGTGCTCGGGCGGCTGCGCGCGTTCGGCTGCACGCCGCGGGGGCGGAAGTGAGCGCCGCACGCGCGACGGCGTAGGCGCGACATGCGCGACGAGGCATGAGCGGCACCCGCGCCACGAGGCGAGCGGCGGGGCGCACCGATTGCCCGCGGGGGCGGCATGCGCTACGATCAGCGAGCATGCCGCCGCTTCGCATCACCCGCGCCGGTCTCGTCGGGACCGTTCTCGCCCTCGTGGTCGCCGCCACATGCGTCCGCCTCGGGTTCTGGCAGCTCCATCGGCTGGCGGAGCGGCGGGCGCGCAACGCCGCGGTGAGCGCGCGGATGCGCGGGGCGCCGGTGGCGCTGACGGGGGTGCCGTCGGACACCGCCGGGCTGGCGTACCGGGCGGTGACGATCGCCGGGCAGTACGACGATGCGCGCTCGGTCGTGTTCGCGGCGCACAGCCTGATGGGCGAGCCCGGAGTCTGGCTGTTGACGCCGCTGCGGGTACCGGGCGGCGCGATCCTCGTGAACCGGGGGTGGGTGCCGTCGCCGGACGCGGCGACGCTGCGGCGGCAGGTGCCGGCCCCGACGGGCACGGTCCGCGTGCGCGGCGTGCTGGTGCCGCTCCCGGCGCGGGGGAGCGAGGAGGGCGCGGTGGCGGACACGTTCCGCCGGATCTGGTACCGGCCGTCGGCCGGCGCGCTCACCCGGCAGTTCCCCTATCGCGTCTCGTCGCTTTACCTCCAGGCGCTCCCCGAGCCGGGGGCGCCTCCCCTGCCCCACCGGCTGCCGCCCCCCGAGCTGGACGAGGGACCGCACCTCAGCTACGCGATCCAGTGGTTCGGCTTCGCGGCGATCGCGCTCATCGGCTGGGCCGTGCTCGCGCTGCGGCGCGGCGAGCCCGAGTCGAAGGAGCAGCACCGCGGCGAGCCCGGCGCGCTGGCCGGGTGAGCGGTGCGGCGGGGCGCGACCGGACCCCGCCGCACCGGGGGCCGCTCAGAACACCGAGTAGCTTGTCAGGTTCAGGTTGTTCTCGACGCGGAGCACGACCAGCTGGCCCGGACCGACGATGCGCGGCGGCGTCAGGAAGCCGGTGCGAGAGCCGATCGGATCGATCAGAAGCTGGAACGTGGGCCCGCCGGCCAGGACCGCCTCCGGCAACACGAAGCGCGCGCTCGCCGCCGTCGGGACCGAGCCCAGCCGCAGCTTCAACCCGTCCCGCACCGCGTAGACGTCGACGTCCGCCCAGTTGTTGTAGTGCACGATCACGCTCGCCTTCCCGGCCGGCGCCGGCTGGACGGCGCCCGCGTCCATCCCCCGGGGCGTCCCGCCACTGGCGCAGCCCCCCAACCCGACGGGCACGCCCAGCGCAGCCGCCAAGACGAACCCCTGCTTCCGCATATGCCCGACCTCTCCTCGTTCCCGTCCCCTCGCATGCAGGCGGCGCGGTCGCCGCGGACCGGCCGCGGCGCGGCGCCGCCACCGATGCCGCGACCGTGGCGACGGCCGCGGGCGCGGCTGTGGCCGGCGCCGCGGCGTTGGCCGGTCCCGTGGCCGTGGCCGATGCCGCGGCCGTCGTCGTGGAGAGGACAACATCCGTGCCCGGTCGTGCGCGAACCGCGTCGATTTCGGCCGGGATCCGGGAGCGTCGGCGGGCCAGCCGACAGGAACATGCATATCTGGACTAAATCAATGTCGTATTTACACTTACATGACATTGCCAGGGATACTTCCCGACGCTGTGGCGGCGGGAGGGCGGTGTCCGAGAAATTCAGCTTTTTCCGAGCGGCGGCCGGCGCCGTGGCGCTGAGCGCGGCGCTGGTCCTGGCGCCGACCGGCGCGCGGGCGCAACTGCGGCCGCTAGAGCCGTTCGAGTGGGAGAGCCTTGCGCCGGGCGCGGTGGCGACGGCGCGGGTGGGAGCGGGCGTTGAGTGGGGGCAG
>JADGGV010000252.1 GCA_019689775.1 Gemmatimonadota bacterium | reverse complement strand
CCCGACGCGGGCGCCCACGTCGAGATGGTGGGGGGATGCTGGGGTGGGGATGGATGCGGGTGCGGATGGCGCACGTGGGCCTCGCCTCCGGCGCCACGGACCGGGCCCACGAACAACACGTTATTGACAGGATGAACAGGATAAAATCTGATAATTAATTCCGGCCACAGCAAGCAAAGCGTGCAACGGATCGTTAAGATTGCAAGTTGGTTGATATAATATGAATTTGTCATCAGATGTTATCCTGTTCATCCTGTCATATTTTGCTGTTGATTCCCCGGACTCCGCGTGTCGCCGCGGACGTCGGGTGACCGCCGCGACGCAGCGGTCTCCGCCCGGCATCCACCACCGCCGTTGGTGCGATCGACCCTGTCCCCCCCACCGGGGTTCGCCGATCGTTGGGGCCGTCGTGGACGACCCTCGGAGGAGGACGAGATGCGGAACGTGACGCGGATCCCACTCGGCGTTGCCGGGGTGGTGGGGGTGGTGGTGGCGGCGGCGCCGCTGGGCTCCAACCGGAGGTACGAGGTGCCGGAGCCGGCGCTGCGGGCGAGCACGGATTCGGCGGTGATCGCGCGGGGGCGGTACCTCGCGTACGGTCCGGCCCACTGCGCCTCGTGCCACGTGACGGCGGAGCAGGCGCGGACGCTGGACGCGGGGGCGCGGCCGCCGCTGTCGGGCGGCTACGCGTTCCACCTGCCGGTCGGCACGATCTGGTCGCCGAACCTGACGCCGGACCGGGAGACGGGGATCGGCCGCTACTCGGACGGGCAGCTCGCGCGGATGCTTCGGCACAACGTGCGGCCGGACGGGCGTGTGGCCGCGCCGTTCATGAACTTCCAGGGGCTGAGCGACGCGGACATCGTCGCCTTGATCTCGTTCCTGCGCTCGCAGCCGGCGGTGCGGAACGCGGTGCCGGACCGGAAGCTGAACTACCTCGGGAAGCTGATCGTCGCGTACCTGGTGCGGCCGCGCGGGCCGAGCGGGCCGACGCGGGCGACGGCGCCCGGCGAAGCGCCGACGATCGAGCGGGGCGAGTACCTCGCGAACTACGTCGCGGAATGCGTGGTGTGCCACACGAAGCGGAGCCTCGTCGACGGCTCGGAGCGGGGTTCGCGCTTCGCGGGCGGGATGGAGATGCGGGACGAGGCGTACCCGGCGCTGCGCTTCACGACGCCGAACCTGACGCCGGACCCGAAGACGGGGCACATCACGGGGTGGACCGAGGACCGGTTCGTGGCGCGGTTCCAGGCGGGGAAGCTCGTGCCGGGGACGCACATGCCGTGGGCGGGGTTCGCGCAGATGAGCGAGGCGGACCTCCGGGCGATCTACCGCTACCTGCGCTCGCTCCCCCCGGTGGAGAACGCGACGGGGCCGACGGTGCGGAGGGTGGCCGAGTAGCGGCGGCGCGGCTAGCGGCGGGTGACGCGCACAGGCCGCGACTGGTTCGTGCGCGTGCCGTCGCCGAGCTGGCCGTCGGCGTTGTACCCCCAGCAGTAGTCCTCGCCGGAGACGGTGGTGCCGCAGGTGTGCGAGCCGCTCGTGCGGATGGAGGCGAAGCGGTGGCCGCCGACGACGAGCGTCGGCTGCGCGCGCTCGGTGGTGGTGCCGTCGCCGAGCTGGCCGTAGACGTTGCGGCCCCAGCAGTAGGCGTCGCCGTCCGCGGTGAGCGCGCAGGTGTGGACGCCGCCGGCGGTGACGCGCACGAACGTGCCGTCGACGTCGACGCGGGTGGGCTGGCTGCGGTCGTTGGCGTCGCCGACGCCGAGCTGGCCGTACGTGTTGCGGCCCCAGCAGTAGACGACGCCGCCGCCGGTGAGGCCGCAGGTGTGCGCGCTGCCGGCGGTGAGCGCCGAGAAGTGCAGGCCGCCGGCGACGCGGGTGGGGACGAGGGCGTCGGCCGTGGTGCCGTCGCCGAGCTGGCCGTGGTCGTTGTTCCCCCAGCAGAACGCCTCGTCGTCGGTGGAGAGCGCGCACGTGTGGGCCCAGCCGGGGACGAGGCTGCGGAGCGCGACGGCGGTGCTGACGGCGACGGGCGTGGAGCGCGAGCCGCGGGTGCCGTCGCCGAGCTGACCGTCGTCGTTCGCGCCCCAGCAATAGGCGGCGCCGCCTTCGGTGAGCGCGCAGGTGTGGGAGGCGCCGGCCGCGATCGCGGTGTAGCGGCGCTGGCCGGCGACGCGCACGGGCTCGGTGCTCGGGCGCGTCGACGCATTGCCGAGCTGGCCGCTGTCGTTCGCGCCCCAGCAGAACGCCTCGCCCGTCGTCGCCAGGGCGCAGGTGTGGGACGTGCCGGCGGTGAGCACGGCGAAGCGGCGCGGCGAGGCGACGCGCACGCCGCCGCCGGCGCCGCCGGTGCTGGCGCCGCCGAGCTGGCCGCGCGCGTTGCTTCCCCAGCAGACCGGGTGCCCCTCCTCGTTCAGCTCGCAGGTGTGGGTGCCGCCGGCGGCGATCCCGGGCCGGACGGCGAGGCGGACGGCGGCGCTGGCGCGGGCGTCGATGCGGACGGGCGGGGCCTCCAGCCCCTCGACCTGGGCGACGAGCACGTTGCTCCCGGCGGTCCGCCCGAGCGTCCAGCCGGTGCTCGCGAGCCCGGCCCCGTCGGTGCGGGCGACGGCGCGGTCCACGGAGCCGCCGCCGGCCGCGACTCGGAAGTGCACGACCGCGTTGGCGACGGGGCGGCCGGCGCCATCCTCGACGCGCACGGCGACGTCGTCGGGGAGGCGCGCGCCGGGCTCGCCCTGCTGGCCGCCGCCGCGCAGGACGACGAGGTGCGGCACGCCCTCGATGCGGGCGTCGGCACGGAACACGGCGGCCGTCCCGCCGACGCCGGCGACGGTCGCGACGACGACGTTCGGTCCGGCGGCCGGCCCGAGCGTCCAGGCGGCGCGGGCGCGGCCGTCGGGGCCGGTCGTGGCGACGGTCGGCGCGACGGCACCGCCGCCGGCCATGACCTGGAACTCGACGGCCGCGCCCGGGACCGGCCGGCGCTGGGCGTCCTCGACGCGCACCTCGAGCGGCGCCGCCACCGCGCCGCCGGCCGGGCCGCGCAACATCGAGTCGACGAGCGCCACGATCCGGTCGGGCGCGCCCGCCGGGCCGCGCGCCGCGCCCACCGACGCCGGCCGCCCGCCGCCATCGATGCCGGCCGCCGATGCGCCCCCGCCCACGGCCACGGCGCTCCACGCGCCGCCGGCGGCCCGGCCCGGCCCGAGCGCCGCGATCGCGACGACCGTCCCGCCCATGAGCAGCGCCGCGGCCGCGGCGAGGACGAGCCCGCGCGCCGCCGTCCGTCCGCCGCGCCGGCGCGCGCCGGCCTGGCGCTCGTCCTCGAACTCGTCCTCGAAGATCGCGAGCGACGTCGGCGCCGCCACGGCCTCCGCCGGCTCGGCCCCGGCGGGCGCCGACGTCCGGTCCTCCGGCACCTCGGGGCCCGCGTCGTCCGCCGACGGCGCACCGGCCGCCGCTGGCGCCTCACCGTCCGGCGCCGGCTCGTCGGCGGCGGGGCGACGGTAGAGCAGCGTCGGCGAATCGTCCGCCGCCGGGGCGGGCGCATCCGCGGCCGGCACCGTCGCCGGCGCGGTCACCATGGCGCCCGCGCCGCGCGCCTCCTCGGTGCCGAGGAGCTGCGCGAGCATGTCGTCGGCCGTCGCCCAGCGCGCCGCGGGGTCCTTCTCCAGCGCGCGCTCGATGGCCAGGCGCAGCCGGTCGGGGATGCCGGGGCGCAGCTCCGCGAGCGAGGGGAGCGCCTCGTGCTTCTGCTTGTAGATGATGCCGTACAGGTTCTGGTCGGCCCACGGCCGCGTCCCCGACAGCATCTCGTGCCCGACCAGCCCGAGCGAGTAGAGGTCGCTGCGGCCGTCCAGCTCGCTCCCGTCGATCTGCTCCGGCGACATGTACGCCGGCGTGCCGATCGCGAGACCGGTCACCGTGAGCGACGACTCCGTGTCCCACACCCGCGCGATGCCGAAGTCCGACAGCCGCGCGACGCCGGCCTCCGCGTCCAGATAGATGTTCTCGGGCTTGATGTCGCGGTGGACGATGCGGCGCCGGTGCGCGTACGCCAGCGCCCGGGCGATGTCGGCGAGGATGCGCGTGGTCTCGTCGAAGTCGCAGACGCCCTTCGCGCGGATCCACTCCTTCAGCGTGCACCCCGCCATGTACTGCATGATCAGCGCGATGCCGCCGTCGCTGAGCCGGCGCGTGCCGTAGAGCGCGACGATGTTCGGGTGCTGGAGCCGCGCGAGCGTGCGCGCCTCCCGCTCGAGGCGCGCAACGGCCTCCTCGGTCTGGGCGTAGCCGGGTCGGATGACCTTGATGGCCACCGGTCGACCGAGCTCGCGCTCGAGCGCCAGGTACACGACGGCGCTGCCGCCGCGGCCCAGCTCCCGGCCGATGTCGAACTCGGCCGCCAGCTCGTCCAGGTGGGGCGCTCCCCCGCCGCCGTCTCGCTCGCTCATCCGGTTCCCCGCGTGACGTACCCCGGCGCGACGCCGCTCCCGCCGGCTAGTCCATGAAGAAGACGAGGCCGACCATGAGGCCGAGCAGGAGCAGGATCGCCGCCAGGAAGACGCCACCCTCGAGCATGCGCCAACGCCAGACCGCACGGCTGTGGCGTGGCGAGTGCCGCGGCGTGCGCGCCGGGTCAGGGTCCGGCGCCGCAGGCGCGGCGCGGACCGCCGGCGGCGCGGCCGCCGCCGCCCCCCACCCGCCGAACGCGATCACGGCCGCGGTCGCGTTGTCCTGGCTCCCGGCGCGGATCGCGGCGTCGGCGAGGGCGCGGGCCGCGGCGTCGGCCGACTCGGCCCCGGCCAGCCGCTCCGCCAGCTCGGCGGCGTCCAGCGCCCGGTAGACCCCGTCCGTGCAGAGGAGCACCGCGTGCGGCTCGGCGGCATCGAACGGGCCGAAGACGTCGACCTCGACGTCCGCCTCCCCGCCGACAGAGCGGGTCAGCGCGTTCCTCCACGGCGAGCGCGCGACCTCCTCGTCCGTCATCTCGCCGCGGCGGACGAGCTCGGCCGCGAAGGAGTGGTCCTCCGTGAGCTGGCGCAGCCCCGTCGCATCCAGCCGGTAGGCGCGGCTGTCGCCGACGTTCGCGATCTCGTAGCGCTCGCCGCGCCGCAGCAGGGCGACGAGCGTCGTGCCCATGCCGGCCAGCGCAGGGTCGCTCGCCGCCAGATCGCGGACGGCCGCGTTCGCCTCGAGCACCGCATCGCGCAGCCCGGCGCCGCCGCGCAGCGCGGCCGCCAGCGCATCGAGCGCCGCCCGGCTCGCCACCTCGCCGGCCGCGTGGCCGCCCATCCCGTCCGCCACCGCGACCAGCTCCGCGCCGTCCGCCAGCGTCAGGCCGAGCGCCGCATCCTCGTTCGACGGCCGTCGCCCGCGCTCGCTCCACCATCCCGTGCGCTGGGGCGTCGGCATGAGGCTAGCGCTCATGGAAGATGAAGATATACTCGCCGACCTCGATCCGGTCCCCTTCGCGCAAGGGGGCGCGCGCCTCGGCGCCGCCCAGCGGCGCGCCGTTCACGACCACCGGGTTCGTCCGCGAGAGGTTCGCGATGCTCCATCGCCCCTCCTCGTAGCGGAGCCGCGCATGCAGCCGGCTCACGGTGGGCGCCGGCAGTTGGAGGTGGCGCATCGCCGGGCCCGCCTGCCGACCCACCGTGATCTCGGTCACCGCCGACGGCCCCTGCACGAAGCGGATCTCGCGGTCGCCGGCGCCGGCCACCAGCTCCAGGCGCCCGGGGAGGAGGCGCAGCGTGCTGTCGTCGGCGGCGGGCGCCGCATCCGGCTCGTCGGCGCCGCCGTTGCCGGCGCGCGGCGCCGGCGGCGCACCGAACGAACCGGGGCGAGGCGCCGCCGCCTCCGGCCAGAGCGGCGCGGGCGACGACGGGACCGGACCGGGGCCGGGCCACGCCGCGCCGGCCGGCCAGCCGCCCGCCGGCACGGCGATCGCGGGCGGCGGCCCGCTCGCCGGCCGGGGCGGCGCGAGCGGGCGCGCGCCCGGCGGGGGCGGCGGGAGCGGCGCGCGCCCCGGCTCCGGCGCGAACAGGAGCAGCGGGACGTGCTCCTCGGGCGCCGCCTCCTCGCGGGTGCGCCGGACCCAGCGGACCGCGCCAAGCGCGAGGAGGATCAGGAGCCCGCCGGCGGCGGCGAGGATCAGGCGCACGTCGTCGCGCCGCGTCGGCTCGAGCGGGCAACCGACGTCGTCGACCCGGAGCCCCGGGGGCGTGTAGAGGCAGCGGTCGAGGAGGTTCGGCACGCCGTCGCCGTCGTCGTCGCCGTCGGCGGCGGGGGCGGTCTGGGGCCTGTCG
>JADGGV010000251.1 GCA_019689775.1 Gemmatimonadota bacterium | reverse complement strand
CCGGAGCCCGGCGAACGCCCCCGCGCCCACCGGTCCCCGGCCCACGCCTCCCCGCTCCTGAACCCGCCAATCCCGCGCTCGAGCGGGTGCCCGATCCTCGCGCCCATGCGTACCGCGCACCGCGGCACCGCTCCAGCTCCCGCGTGGTGCCCGCCGTTTACAGTGTAAACCGCGAACCCCGCCCCGACCGCTCCCGCGCCCGCGCGGGTGCCCGGCTCCGATCCTTCGTCCCGCCCGCCGCCACACCTCCCGGACCGACTCCCGACCACCACCCCGTTGCCGCGCCAACCGGGCCCCGCGCGGGGTCCCGCCCTGGATCCCGCTCCGGCATCGCGGTCGGCCGCAACCGCGGCGCCGTCGACCGTCGATCTGGCGATTTCTGTGCCAGTTCGCTTCATGCGCGCGGGCCAGATCGGGGCCGCGAGGCTCAGCCAGCGGCCTCGGCGCCGGCGGGCGCCCGGTGCGCGAGCAGGCGCGTGAGCGCCTCGGCGTGGCGCTCGGCGTCCGCGTCGCCGACGTCCATGATCCGATCGATGTACTCGGGCACGAAGAGGAGCATGCTGAGCAGGTCGGGGCTGGCGCTGCGGCGCGTGCCGAGGCCGCGCGAGAGGAAGCGGAACGCGCGCGGGAGGAGCGGCTCGAACTTGCGGGCGAGGCGGGCGAGGTCGCGGGAGGGGCGGAGCGAGACGAACTCGATCGGCCGCATCCCGTCGCGGTCCTGGGGCGGGATCTTCTCGAGCAGCTCGTTGAAGCGCTCGAGGCGGGCCAGGTCCTGGTCGACCAGGTCGAGGAAGATGGCGTTCAACATGGCGCCGAAGATGACGGCCGGCGGTGGGTAGCCGACGACGGTCTTCTTGTGGCCGGCGCCGGGCGCCTCGTAGCGGGTCGAGATGGCGATGATGCGGCGCGCGCCGAGGTGCAGCGCGGGGGCGAGCGGGGCGGTGAGGCGGATCCCGCCGTCGCCGTACCAGCCGTTGCCGATGCGGACGGCGGGGAAGAAGAGCGGGATGGCGCAGGACGCCATGACGTGGTCCACGCCGAGGCGCGTCTGGATGACGCGGTTCTTCTTCCCCCAGCGCGCCCGGGGCTCGACGCCCTTCCCCTGCACCCAGATGACGGAGTTCCCGGTGGTGTAGCTCGTGGTGACGATGGAGATGGCGCGGAGCGCGCCGCGGCGCAGGTTGTACTCGATGCCGGTGACCTCGCCGTTGACGGCGGCGAAGGCCTCCTCGAGGTACGCGCGCAGCGGCGTGGTGTCGAGGAAGGCGCGCCCGCTCGGGGTCGGCACCAGGCCGCCGGAGACGAGGCCGGCGCCCCAGCGCAGGACGTTCCAGGCGAGCCCGGGCGCGCGCACGTCGACGACGCGGTCGAGCGTGAGCTGGCGCCAGAGGCCGGTCAGCTCCTCGACGGCCTGCTTGAAGGTGCCGTGATGCGAGGCGATGTGGACCGCGTTCACGGCGCCGGCCGAGACGCCGGCATAGATCGGCACGCGCAGGTCGGGGAAGTGCCGCGCGATCCAGCGCATGACGCCGGCCTGGTATGCGCCGCGCGCCCCGCCGCCGGTCAGCACGAACGCGAGGTCGGGGGCGGGCGGATCGGCCGCCTGTCGCAGCTCGGCCCGCGCCGTGCTCACCGTCGCGCTCCCGCGCTCGCGCCGCGCATTCGTCGTCGCTCCCTGGATGGCCTGAAACCCCTCGGGCGAGAGTTCTCCGCCCGACGGGGTGCAACGAATCGTTGCCTTCTCGACTCGCATCGGCGCCCCGCGGTCACGGGGCGCTCTCTTTCACATAACGCGCCAGCCGCCCGGATCGTGGTCGCCGCCGGGCGGCCGGGCGCCGGAAAGTGTCGCGCGCTTCGCCGGGATGTACCCCGCGCCCGCCGCTGCGCTCCGCCGGCCGGAGCCCGCGCGGCGCCGCCGCGATGCGCTCAACGCCGGAGCACCTCCTCGACGACGGACAGCACGGCCTCCGTCTCCGCCACCGTGTGCTCGCCCATGTGGCCGATCCGGATCGTCGACTCCTTCAGCTTCCCGTAGCCGGTGGCGATCGTGAAGCCGCGCTCCTTCACCCGCCGGGTGACCTCGCTCCCGCTGACGCCCTCCGGCAGCACGATGCACGTCACCGTGGGGGAGCGGAACCCCTCGGGCGCCAGCACCGCCAGCGGGTAGCCGCGGCTGCGCATGTCGTCGACCCAGCGGTAGGTCGTCTCGGCCATGGCCGCGTGCCGCGCCCAGCGCGCCTCGACCCCCTCCGCCTGGATCCGGCGCATCTGCGCCGCCAGCGCGTAGAACAGCGAGACCGCCGGCGTGTTCGGCGTCTGGTTCTTCCGGATGTTCTTCTCAAACTCCAGGAAGTCGAAGTAGACGCCGCGGTCCTTCTTCCGCTCCGCGCGCAGCAGGATCCGCTCGTTCGCCACCGCGAACGCGAGCCCCGGCGGCAGCGCGAGCGCCTTCTGCGAGCCCGTCAGCACGACGTCCAGCTCCCAGGCGTCCGTCTCCAGTCGCGTCCCCCCGGCGCCCGAGACGCTGTCCACCAGCAGCACGACGTCGCCCGCCTGGTGACACACCTGCGCCAGCTCGCGGATCGGGTTCAGCACCCCGGTCGACGTCTCCGAGTGCACCACCGTGACCGCGTCGAAGTCGCCGACCCGGAGCGCGTCCACCAGCGCCTCCGGCGTGTTCACCTCCCCCCACTCGACGACCAGCGCCTCGGTGTGCAGCCCCGTCGCCTCGGCGATCCGGTAGAAGCGCTCGCTGAACGCGCCGTTGACCAGCGAGAGCACCCGGCGCAACGCGCCGTTGCGCACCGCGGCCTCCATCAGCCCCGTCGACGACGAGGTCGAGATGTAGACGGGCCGCTCCGTGCGGAAGATCGCCTGGAGCCCCGGCTGCACGGAAGCGATCAACTCCTCCATCGCCTTCGCGCGGTGCCCGACCATCGGGCCGCGCAGCGCGTCCAGGATCTCGGGGAGGACTTCGGTCGGGCCGGGGAGGAAGAAACGGCCGAACGACTGGGTATCGGGCATCGACGGCTCCATCGGTCGAGGAGATGCTTGCTCGCGAGCCCGAACAGTACTCGCACCGGGGAACGACACGCCAGGAGTGCGCGCCCCCGCGGAGGCGCGCCGGATCACGCCGGTGCGCCTGGCGCGCCGGCGACCCCGGCCAAGTCCCACGCCCGGCGCTATCCGCCCGGCGCACCCAGCACCAGCGCCACCACCTCCGCCATCGACGCGGCCGCGTGGTCCGCCGCCGCCACCACGCGCGGGCGCACCGCCACGCCGGTGAACGCCAGGAACGCATCCGCGGGCGGCCGCGCCTCCAGGTCGGTGATGCCGTCGCCCACCATGAGGAGGGGGCGCGGCAGCGCGGGCGCCCACCGGCGCAGTACCTCGGCCTTGCCGCCGGTCCGCGCCAGCGGCGAGGCGACGTCGTAGCCGGCGTACTCGCCCGCGGCGTCGAAGTACACGTCGACGGCGGCCACATCCTCGTCGGGGAAGCCGAGGCGGCGGGTCAGCGTGCGGATCGCGGGGAGCAGGCCGCCGGAGATCGCCCGCACCACCACCCCCGCCCGCCGCAGCGCCGCGACCGCCTCCGCGGCGCCCGGCACCACGTGCTCGACGTACGCCCGGCCGAGCGCCTCCACGCGGGCACGGCTGGGGTGCACGAGCGCCAGCCGCCGGCCGTACACCTCCTCCAGCGCCACCTCGCCGCGCATGGCGGCGTCCGTCAGCGCCGCGATATCCGCCTTCCGCGGCCCGGCCAGCTCGTCGATCCCCTCGATCGCCGAGAGCGTGCTGTCGCAATCGAACACCACGGAGCGGTAGCGCGGACCCGGGTCGGGCACGGTCGTCTGGTTTCGGGGGATCCTTCGGCGGCGGGCTCGCCGGCTGTCGCGGGGTATTCTGGCGCGCCGCGGCGGATCCGGCGAGGGGGGCGGCGCGATCGCACGGGCGGCCGGCCCGGTTCGCGTCGCCTCACCGCGAGACGCGCAACGTGACCAGGTAGTCGCCCGAGGGGATCGGCTCGCGGACGCGCGGCTGCGGCCGCACCTCGAGGAGCTGCACCGCGTAGCCGTGGAAGCTCCCCCGGTTCGGGCCGACCTGCGCCGCGGTGTGCAGCTCGAGCGCCTGCGTGTCCCCCGCGCCCGACAGCAGCAGCAGCACGCCGGCATCGCCCGCCCAGACGCAGGTGACGTCGGCGGGGCACCGGCTGTCCGCGGTGATCTTCGTGAACGTGACCGACAGGCTGTCCGGGCCGACGGTCGCCGACTCGCCGGTGCGGAGCGTGAACTCCTCGCCGAGCGAGGCCTCCGTCGGCCCCGCACGCCCACACGCCGCTACCCCGGCCAGCGCCACCAGCATCGCGAATCGCCGCATGGACACTCCCTATGATTCGTCCGCCTCCGTGAGGCAGAACGCGCGTCGGGGGTGAGGGTGTGACACCGGCGCGGCGACGCGCGTCACCTTTCATCGTTTATCCGCGCTCCCGGCACGGAGCCGGCGCCTCTCGCCGACGTCAGTCGCCCGACCTTGCTTGCGCCCGACCGGGCGCCGTGCTACGATCGATGCAGCTTTCCTCGACGCCCCGGCGGCACCGCGCCGACGCGGTGCACCCTCAATCCGAAGCCGGAACGATGCCTCCCATCATTGAAGCACGTCCGTCTGCGGTGCTCCGCCGCACAGCCGCCGCGCTCCTCCTTGCCGCGACGACGTTGACGGGCTGTGAGGACGACCACGTCGCGCAGGTCCGGGTCGACGGCCCGGCCTCCGTCCGTGTGCTCCAGCAGGTCCGGTTCACCGCCGTGGCCACGAAGAAGAACGGCGACGAGGTCCGCGGCCGCCCCGTCGCCTGGCAGACCACGAACCCCGCCGTCGCGCTCGTCGGCAGCGACGGCACCGTCACCGGCGTGGCGCCGGGCACCGCGCAGATCCGGGCCACGGTCGACGGCATCATCGGCGCGCTCAACATCCAGGTGCTCGCCGTGCCGGTCGACCGGATCGTCCTCTCGCCGGACAGCGCGAGGCTGATCGTCGGCGCGACGCAGCAGTTCACCGTCTCTCTCCGCGACTCCGCCGACAACGGCCTGACCGACCGCGCGCTCGTCTGGAACTCGGGCGACCCGACCATCCTCCGGGTCTTGCAGACCGGGCTCGTCACGGCGCTCGCCGTCGGCTCCACGACCGTCACCGTCGGCAGCGAGGGGAAGCTCGGGGTGGCCCACGTCACCGTCGTGCCGCCACCGGTCGCCGCCGTCTCGATCTCGCCGTCTCCCGCCACCGTGCCCGAGGGCGGCGCGCTCCAGCTCACCGCCACGCTCCGCGACATCTACGGCAACGTGCTCACGGGCCGGACCGTGACCTGGGAGACGCAGGACACCTCGATCGCGCGCGTCACCGCGACCGGCGTCCTCCAGGGCATCCGCCCCGGCACGACGCAGGTCCTCGCCCACAGCGAGAGCGCCAGCGGCCTCGCGCCCGTCAACGTCGTCGCCGTGCCGGTCGCGTCCGTGACCATCTCGCCCGACGGCGCCGACCTCGCGGTCGGCGACAGCGTGCAGCTCTCCGCGCTCGCACGCGCCGCGGACGGCACCGCGCTCCCGTACAGGCTGATCACGTGGACCTCCCTCGACACGCTCATCGCGCGCGTCTCCGCCACGGGGCTCGTCACCGGCGTAGGCGACGGCGCCGCGCGCATCGTCGCGGCGAGCGCCGGCGTCGCCGACACGGTCCGCGTCCGCGTCGGCAACGGCCGCAGCGTCCACGTGACGCTCACGCCCGCATCCGCCGTCCTCGGCCTCCACCGCACCGGCCGCCTGGCCGTCGACGTGCGCGACGATCTCGGCATCGGGCTGTCGGCCAAGGTGACCTGGGCATCCTCCGACACGCTCGTCGCCCGCGTCGACACGACCGGCCTGATCACCGGCGTCGACACCGGCCGCGTCACGATCACGGCCCGCGCGCTCAACGTGATCGCGTCGGCGTCGCTCGAGATCTCGCCGGCCGTCGTCGATGGGCTCTCCGTCGCGCCGTCGCTCACGGTCCGGGTCGGCCAGCAGACGACGCTCCCCTACCTCGTCGCCGTCAACGGCGCGCCCGTCTCCGGCCGGCTCGTCGAGTTCCAGAGCCTCGATCCGAGCATCGCCACCATCGACGCCACCGGCGCCATCCGCGGCGTGGCGCCCGGCACGGCCGTCGTGCGCGTCACGGTCGAGGGCATCTCCGCGGACGCGGTGATCACCGTCACGCCCTGAGCGGGACGCGCGGGGCGGCGGACGGCGCCGCGCCCGCGGTTGCGAGGCCCTCAGCCGGGCGCGCGGGGGCGGCGGGGCGGCCCCGGCGCCGGCCGCGTG
>JADGGV010000250.1 GCA_019689775.1 Gemmatimonadota bacterium | reverse complement strand
CCCGTGGAATGCTTGTCGACCTTCCGGCCCGGCACCCCGGAGAGATCCACCACCGCCCCGGACCTCAGCATCACCTCGACGAGAGCCGCCAGCTCCGCCGGCGTCATCCCCCGGAAATAGATCGCCATCAGCAGCGCCGAGACCTGATAGTCCGGCACCTCCCCGGCCGCGTAGGCCCGGAAGAACGCCTCCAGCTCGGAGCGCGACAGCTCCACGCCGTCCCGCTTCCGCTGGATCGTCCGATAGGGTACGAGAGTCATGGTAGGTTCGTGGAGCGGAGCGCGGCGCACGGGACCCCATCGCTCGCCGACGGCGCGCCCATACCCGCTGGGGGGGCGCCGCGCGCACCGGCGCGGCCGGCCCGGGCCGGCACGGCGAGCGATGTAGGGTTGGCCGCCCCCGCGGGTCGGCGCGCGGCCGGACGCCGCGATGGCCACGTCGGCGGCGCCGGCCCCTCCGCGGTGGCGACCGCGCGGCGCGCGGGCGCCAGCGGCGGCCACGGCCCGCGGCAGCGGGCGTGCGCCGCGGCGCTCCGCGCCCTGAGTGGATGTGACTAGAGATGCAACCGCCGCCGCCCGCTCCGCACCACCCCGCGCACGTCGTCGGAGAGGTCGCCCCAGCGGTGCATGGCCGTGTCGCGCGTCTTCGTCGCGGCCCGCGCGATCTGCCGTCGCGTGCGCTTCCCGCTCTGCGGCGCCACCAGCAGCGCGACGCCCGCGCCGACCACCGCCCCCAGCACGAGCCCCGCGAGGAAGCTCACGCCCGACGACCGGTCCTCGTAGTACATAGGTCTCTCCCCGGCTGTTCGAAATTGCCGCGGCTCGACGCAACCGACGTGCCGGCGAGCCGCTACCGTGCCCCCGCCGCGCGCTCGCGCGCCCCGCTCGCCATCAGCGCCTCCACGGCGGCCACCGTCCGCGGAGCGCCCGCCGACAACACTTCGCCCCCCGTCGCGGTGACGAGCACGTCATCCTCGATCCGGACCCCCAGCCCCTCGCCCGGCAGGTACACCCCGGGCTCCACCGTCAGCACCATCCCCGGCGCCAGCGGCCGATCGTAGGCGCCCACGTCGTGCACGTCCATCCCCAGCCAGTGCGACAGGCCGTGGATGAAGTATCGGTCGCACGAGCTGTCGCCGCAGAGGCCGCCCGAATGCTCCCGCATGTACCGCCGGGCGATCTCCTCCAGCTCCTGCACGCTCACGCCCGGCCGGATCGCGTCGATCGCCGCCTGCTGCGCCCCCAGCACAAGCTCGTAGATCGCACGCTGCCGCGGCGTGAAGCGCCCCGACACCGGGATCGTCCGCGTCACGTCCGCCGTGTAGTAGCCGTACTCCGCGCCGATGTCCATGACGACCAGATCCCCCGGCCGCGTCTGGCGACGGTTCTTGTCGTAGTGGAGCACCGTCGAGTTCGGTCCCGAGCCGACGATGCTCGGGAAGCCGACGCGTTCCGCCCCGCGGCGGCGGAAGGTGTACTCGATCACCGCCTCGAGCTCGTACTCGTACATCCCGGGCGATGCCGACCGCATCGCCTCGCGCTGCGCCTCGGCCGTGATGTCGATCGCCCGCCGCAGGCGCTTCAGCTCGTCCGCGTCCTTCACGAGCCGCTGGCTCGCCACATACGGCGCCAGCGACCGGACTTCCGCGCCCGCCGCCGCCAGCGCCGGGCCGACGAACGCGTCGTCGCAGCGCGGCTCGACCGCGCGCACCCGGCATGCGGGCGGCACCGCGCCCCCCAGGACCAGCCCGCCGCGCCACAGCGGCGAGGCCGTGTCCGCACGCAGCCGCGCCATGTCCTCGGCGAAGCGCTCGGCCGGACGCACGTCGGCGATCCCCGTGAGCGCCGCCGCCTCCGCGCCCGGCCCCAGCGCCTCGCCCGTCCACTGCTCCTTGGCCGGCTGGCGCGCGGGCAGATAGAGGATCGCCTCGTCCGGACCGTCCGTCCGCGCCACGAGCACAAGCGCCGCGCCGGCGCTCTCGAGCCCCGTCAGGTAGAAGAAGTCGTTGTCCTGGCGGAAGTCGCTGTCCTGCGGGTAGTCCCCCTCAAGGTTCCGCTCCTCCGCCGAGCGCACCACGACGACGCCGCGCCCGATCGCCTCCAGCAGCGCCGCGCGCCGCGCCGCTAGACGGTCCACCGGCACCGCGCCCGCCGGCGATCCAACCTGCGCCGACGCGCCGCTCGCCACGCTCAGAAGCGCGCACGCGAGCAGCGCCGTCCGCACCCTGGGCGTCCCGGACCCCGATCCGTTCTGCAACGCGCGAATCTCCACCGTGAGAGGCACTTAGCCGCCTTGCGATCCCCGGCTCCGGAACGATACATTCCCGCCCGCGACGGCGATAGGGCCCGCGCTCTCGCCGCCGCCTCTTCCGGCCGGGCCTCGTGCCGGCTCGCCGCTCCGCCGGCAGCCCCGTCCGCCGGCCCGGCGGCGTCCGGCACCTGGCACTCGACGTGCATTGCACCTCCGTGGATGCCGACGATCCCGAGCGCCGGCGCACCGCCACGCTCCCCCCGGGCCGGGCTCGCGTCCCCGGACTCCCCGCGGCTGGGCCGACTGGAACGGGCCGGCGCATCGCCGGCGGGCGGCGGCGTGCGTACACGAACGGATTCTCATGGACGCAGCGGCGGGCGCACAGGCGCCACCGACACCCGGCAGGATCCTCGTCGTCGACGACAACCCGGACAACGTGGAGATCATCGCCACGCGCCTCCGCTACCGCGGCTACGAGGTCGTCGAGTCGGTCCACGGACGCGACGCGCTCGAGAAGGTGCAGGCCGAGCCGCCCGACCTGATCCTGCTCGACGTCATGCTGCCGGACATCGATGGCTACGAGATCGCGCGCCGGATCAAGGGAAACGACCGGCTGCCCTACATCCCGATCATCCTCGTGACCGCCCGGGATTCCACGCAGGACAAGGTCATGGGGCTCGACGCCGGCGCCGACGACTACCTGACGAAGCCGATCAACTTCCCGGAGCTCGAGGCGCGCGTCCGCTCGATGCTGCGCATCAAGAAGCTCCAGGACGAGCTCGAGGAAAAGAACCGCGAGCTCCAGCGCCTGAGCATCAGTGACGGCCTCACCGGCCTCTACAACCACCGCCACATCCATCGGCTGCTGACCGACGAGTTCGAGCGCACGGAGCGCACCGGCGAGCCGCTCACGGTGGCGATGTTCGACCTCGACCGCTTCAAGTCGGTCAACGACACGTACGGCCACCAGACCGGCGACCGGGTGCTCCAAGCGTTCGCCGGCATCCTTCGCGAGTCGGCCCGTGAGATCGACCGCATCGGCCGCTACGGCGGCGAGGAGTTCATGGCCATCCTGCCGGACACCGACGCCGACGAGGCGATGACCTTCGTCGAGCGCGTCCGCCAGCGGGTCGAGCGCACGCCCTTCGACATCGGCCGCGACGAGCCGCTGCACATGACCGTCTCCGCCGGGCTCGCCGACATCCCCGCCGAGGGCGTCACCAGCTGTGAGGAGCTGATCCGGCGAGCCGACGAGGCGCTCTACGCCGCCAAGGCCGCCGGCCGAAACCGTGTCGTCCGCTTCGACGAGCTCGCGCAACCGGTCGCGAACCAGCCCTAACCTCAACGGAGACCCGATGCAGGGATCCGCCGGCCCCGTGGACCTGTCGGCCGCCGCCCGCCGCGCCGCCGAGCTGCGCCAGATTCTCGACCAGGCCAGCCACGAGTACTACGTCCTCGACGCGCCCACGCTCAGCGACGCGGAGTACGATGCGCTGCTGCGCGAGCTGCGAACCCTCGAGGCGGAGCACCCCGAGCTGGCCACGCCCGACTCGCCGACCCGGCGCGTGGGCGCCGAGCCCAGCAGCCAGTTCGCCAAGGTCCGCCACCTCGAGCCGATGCTCTCGCTCGACAACGCGTTCGACGTCGACGAGCTGCGCGCCTGGGAGGACCGCAACGCCCGCATCTCCAGCGAGGTGCGCACCGCCGGCTACGTCGCCGAGCTGAAGATCGACGGCGCCGCCGTCGCGCTCCGCTACGAGAACGGCGTGCTCGTGCGCGCCGCCACCCGCGGCAACGGCGTCGTCGGCGAGGACATCACGCGCAACATCCGCACGATCGGCGAGATCCCGTCCCGCCTCCGCCCGGATGCGCCGATCCCCGACCTCCTCGAGATCCGCGGCGAGGTCTACATGCCGTTCTCCGGCTTCGCCGAGCTGAACGAGCGCCGCGTCGCCGCCGGCGAACCCACGTTCGCCAACCCGCGCAACGCCGCCGCTGGCGCGCTGCGCCAGCTCGACCCGCGCATCACGGCGGAGCGCCCGCTCCGCTTCTTCGGCTACGCCGTCCAGACCGACCCGACCCGTCCGGCGCGCCTCCCCGCGCAGACCCAGGACGACGTCCTCGCGCTCCTCGCCGCCTGGGGCATCCCCGTCAATCCCCGCTTCTTCATCGCCCACGACCTCGAGGCCGTCGCCGCATACACCACCGAGGTCGAGCGCTTCCGCGGCGAGCTCGACTACGCCATCGACGGCGTGGTCGTGAAGGTCCGCCCGCTCCACCTCTGGCCCGAGCTCGGCATCGTCGGCGGGCGCGATCCCCGCTGGGCCATCGCCTACAAGTTCGCGCCCGACCTCGCCACCACGCGCCTCCTCTCGATCGAGATCAACGTCGGCCGGACCGGCGCCCTCAACCCCTACGCCGTCCTGGAGCCGGTCGAGATCGGCGGCGCCACGGTACGACTGGCGACGCTCCACAACTTCGACGATATTGCCCGCAAGGACCTGCGCATCGGCGACACGGTCCTGGTGAAGCGCGCCGGCGAGGTCATCCCGCAGGTCGTCGCGCCGCTCACCGAGCAGCGCACCGGCGCCGAGCGGCCCTTTCCGGTGCCCGAGGTCTGCCCGGTCTGCGGCACGCCGGTCGAGCGCCCCGCGGACGAGGTGATGATGTACTGCCCCAACGGGTCCTGCCCGTCGCGGATCTACTGGGGCATCGTCCACTTCGCCAGTCGCGGCGCCATGGACATCCGCGGCCTCGGCGAGCGCACGATCCAGCAGCTCCTCGAGCGCGGGCTCGTCCGCGACGTCGCCGACCTCTACCAGCTCCGCGTCGATGACCTCCTCGGGCTCGACGGCTTCGCCGAGCTGTCGGCGAAGAACCTGGTGGATGCGATCGCGGCCTCGACCGCCCAGCCGCTCTCGCGCCTCCTCTTCGCGCTCGGGATCCGGCACGTCGGCGCGCACGCCGCGAAGATCCTGGCCGAGCGCTTCGAGCGCATGGACGCCCTGCTCGCCGCGTCGGAGGCGGATTTCGCCGCCGTCCACGGCATCGGCGCCACCACCGCCGCCGCGCTCGCCGCCTATCTCGGCGAGCCGCGCAACCGGGAGCTGATCGCCCGCCTCGCCGCGGCCGGACTGACGCTCGTCGAGCCGGTGCAGCGGGCCGAGAGCCGCCCGCTCGACGGCCTGACGTTCGTCGTCACCGGGACGCTCCCGACGCTCAGCCGGAAGGAGGCGACGGACTTCATCGAGCGCCACGGCGGCCGCGTCACCGGCAGCGTCACGCGCCAGACCGATTACCTCGTCGTCGGCGAGAGCCCCGGCTCCAAGCTCGACAAGGCGCGCGAGCTCGGCATCCCGGTGCTCGACGAAGCGGGGCTCTTCGCGCTCGCGCAGACGCGCGCGGCTACGGACACCTGAAGAGGACGCATGCGACGCAACGGATCCACCACCCCCGAGCTCGCGCTCCCGACGGCGGCGCTGGCCGCGCTGCGGCGCTTTCTCCTAACGGAGCTCGGCGCGGAGAGCGGCGCCCGTGCCCTGCGACAGGCCGGTCACGCCGCCGGCGATGCGCTCTACCCCGTCCTGGTCGGCGGCGCCGCGGACGGGGACGCCGCCTCGATCCCCGAGACCGTCTTCTGGCGCCGTCTCGGCGACCTGTTCGCCGCCCGCGGCTGGGGGCGCCTCACCCACGCGGACCTTCACCCCGGCCTCGGCGCCCTCGATGCCGCCGACTGGATGGAGGCCAATCCCCAGCTCGGCGCGCCGTGGCCCGGCTGCCATTTCACCACCGGACTCCTGGCCAACCTCCTCGGCCGCGCCGCCGGCGACGAGGTCGGCGTGCTCGAGGTCGAGTGCCGCTCCCGCGGCGACGGCCGCTGCCGCTTCCTCTTCGGCGGCCGCGAGGCGCTCGACGCCGTCTACGAGGCCCTCCGGTCCGGGAGCAGCCTCGAGGAGTCCCTCGCCCGGCTGTGACGTAGGTGCCTCGGATCCTCGCCCTCGACTACGGCGCGCGACGCATCGGTTTGGCCATCAGCGATCCCACCGGGACCATCGCCCAACCCCTCCCCACCCTGCTCCGGCGGCGCGGCAAGCGCCCGCCCGTCGCCGCCGGAGCAGGGTGGGGAG
>JADGGV010000249.1 GCA_019689775.1 Gemmatimonadota bacterium | reverse complement strand
GCGCTGCGGCGATCCCCGGCGGGGCGGGGGAGGGGAGCGTCGCCCCGGCAGGCGCCGCGCTGGTCGCGCGCATCCGGATTTCCGCCGACGCCGCGTTCCCCGCCGCGCGAGCGCTTCTCGCGCGCCGGAACGTGGAGGGCGTCGCGCGCGTCCTCGGCGCGGAGCCGGCGGAGCCCGGGCCCGTGTGCCGGGGGGAGCGCCGCCTCTGCCGCGGCGCCGGCGCGGAGCGGGCCGCGGGGGCGGCGGCCGCCCGCGCGGCGGGCGAGATCGACGGCGTCGTCTTCGAGCGCGTGGCCGACGAGCCGGTGGGCGCGGGCGCGTCCGCGGCCGGTGCAGCGGGCGAGGCGGCCGGCGCGGGTGGCGCACCCGGCGGTGGGCCTCTGGCCGCGTCGCCGGCCGTGGCCGCCTCCCGGGCCCGCCACGTCCGCGTCGACCCGCGCCGCCTCGACGAGTTGGCGAACGGCCTCGGCGAGCTCGCGGTCGTGCGCGCCCGAATCGAGGAACTGGTCGAACGAGCCGATACTCCAGGACTGCGGGAGCTGGTCGAGCGGGCGGGCGCGCTGGTCGACGCGCTGCGGGAGACCGCGTTGGCGATGCGGATGGTGCCGGCCGGCGAGGTGTTCGACCGGTTCCCGCGGCTGGTGCGGGATGCGGCGCGAGCGCTCGGCCGCGACGTCGACTTCCGGATGGAGGGGCGCGACGTCGAGATCGACCGCACGGTGCTGGACGCCGTCGCCGAGCCGCTGGTGCATCTGCTCCGCAACGCGGTCGATCACGGCATCGAGCCGGCGGCGGTGCGTCGCGCGGCGGGCAAGCCGGAGCGCGGCCGGATCACGCTGCGGGCCCTGCGCGAGCGGGCCGGCGTCCGCATCGTCGTCGAGGACGACGGCGCCGGCGTGGACGCCGAGCGCGTGGCCGCGAAGGCGCGCCGGCTGGGCGTCCTTCCGCCGGACGCGCCGACGCCGACGGCGCCGGACGAGTTGCTCCGGCTGCTCTGCCGCCCGGGCCTGTCGACCGCGGAGGCGGTGACGGAGCTGTCCGGCCGCGGCGTCGGGCTGGACGCGGTGGCGGAGCGGGTGCGCGCGCTCGGCGGCGCGCTCGAGCTGGAGACCGCGCCTGGCGCCGGGACGCGCCTCTCGCTGCGGCTGCCGGCCACGCTCGCGGTCGCCCCCGCGCTGCGCGTGCGGCTCGGCGCGGAGCAGTACCTGGTCCCGATGACGCACATCGCGGAAGCCGTGGAGCTGGAGACCGCCGACGTCGCGCGCGTGCGCGGCCAGGAGGTGCTCCGGCTGCGCGGCGAGACGGTGCCGATGCTGCGCCTGGCGCGCCTCCTCGGCGTGCCGGGCGCCGGCGACGAGGCCGGCGCCGCGCTCATCGCCGAGCTCGGCGGCCGGCGCCGCGCACTCGTCGTCGACGAGCTGCTCGGCCGCGAGCAGATCGTGATGAGGGGGTTCGACGCGCCCCGGGGGATGCTCCCCCACTTCTCCGGCGTCACGCTGCTGGCCGACGGGCGGCCCGCCCTCGTGCTCGACCCGATGACGGTGTTCTGACGCATGGAAGCGATGATCGACATCCGGGCGCTCGACGCCCTCGAGCTGGACGGCCTGCGCGAGGTCGCCAACATCGGCGCCGCGCACGCCGCGACCGCGCTCTCGGAGATGACCGGGCGGCGCATCTCCGTGACGATCCCGGTCATCCGCATCATCCGCCTCGAGGACGTGCCGTACATGACCGGCGATGCCGACGCGGCGATCGCCGCCGTGCTCATGCGCGTCCACGGCGACGCACCCGGGCGCACCGTCCAGATCTTCCCGGCCGAGAGCGCCGCGCGCCTCGCCGCCATGCTGCTCGGCCGCGAGGCGGTGGAGTTCCCCGACGGCTTTGGCGAGCTGGAGCGCTCGCTCCTCAACGAGGTCGGCAACATCGTCGTCGGCGCCTGCCTCAACGCGCTCTCCGAGTTCCTGGGCATGGCGCTCGTCATGTCGGTGCCATCGCTCGCCATCGACAAGGCCGGCGCGATCCTGAGCGCCGCCTACCTCGGCTTCGACGACACCGGCGAATACGTCTTCTGCATCGACACGCAGCTCTACATCGCGGAGCGCTCCGAGCCGCTGCGCGCGCACTTCCTCCTCATCCCCGAGACGGACGCGCTCGGGGCGATCCTGCGGGCCATGCACCTTCGCTAGACCGGAGGTCGGGGTGGCGACGGTGGAACCGAGGGCCTGGGGGCCCGACGCGGCCCCCGCCGCGACGGCGGTCGCGCTGGAGGCGCCGGCGTCGGACGGCGAGACCGCGCCCGCGCCGCGGCCCCGGCCGTCACCGCGCTCCGTCCGCGACCTCGAGATCCTGCGCCTGCTCGCCCGGCGGATCGATCCGACCGACGCCGGCGCGCACAACAACCTCGGCGTCGTCTACTACAACAAGGGACTCTTCGCCGAGGCGATCGAGCAGTTCGAGGCCGCGCTCGAGCTGGACCCCGGCATGCGCGTCGCCGCGCGCAACCTCCAGATCGCGTACTTCCACACCGGCCACTTCGAGTCGCTCGTCGCCGAGCTGCGCGAGCGCCTCGAGGCGGCGCCGGACGACGTCGACAGCCGCGAGCGGCTCGCCCGCGCGCTCCTCCACGCCGGCGACGTCGCCGCCGCGGTCGACGAGTGGCGTCGGCTCGTCGAGCTGCGCCCCGACGAGGTGCGCTTCCGGGTGCGGCTCTCGAGGGCCGAGGCCGAGCGCGGCAACCTCGACGCCGCGCTGCACCAGCTCCGCACCGCGGCCGCGCTGGCGCCCGAGGATGCCGGCATCGCGCTGCGCACCGGCGAGCTGCTCTACCACTCCGGCCTCGTCGACGAGGCGCGCGAGGCGCTGGAGCATGCGCTCGAGCTGGACCCCGACCTCGCCCGGGCGCACCACCTCCTCGCGTTCATCTACGGCGACATGGGCGACGAGGCCCGCGCCGCCGCCGCCGCCGCGCGCGCCAGCGCGCTGAACCCGAGCCTCGGCCGCGCCGAGCGCAACCTCTCGCTCGACCGCTACAGCGAGGGCCGCTACGCCGAGCTGGTCGGCGACCGCGCCGCGCGCCCCGAGGTCGCCGACGCCACGCTGGCGCACCACAACCTCGCGCTGGCGTTCCGGCAGAAGGGGCTGTTCGACGAGGCCGCGCGCGAGCTGGAGCTGGCGCTCGAGCGCGGCGAGGACCCGTTCCTGGTGCGGCAGGCGCAGGCCGAGCTGGCGCTCCTGCGCGGCGACGCCGCCACCGCGCTCGTCCTCTACGAGGGCCTGCTCACGCTCGAGGCGGCGAGCCCGAAGCTCTGGAACGAGCGCGGCGTCGCGCTGCACCTCCAGGGGCGGCTCCAGGAGGCGGAGGCCGCCTACGCCGCCGCGATCGAGCTGGATCCCGCCTACGCGCTGGCGCGCAACAACCTCGGCGTGCTCCGGCTGCACCGCGGCGACGCGGCCGGCGCGGAGGCGTCGCTCCAGGCCGCGCTCGACGCCGGCCGCGCGCCCGTCGACGTCTGGCGCAACCTCGGGCTGCTCCACGCCCGGCAGGGGCGCCCCGCCGAGGCGATCGCCGCGTTCCGGCGCGCGCTCGAGCTGGACCCGCGCTCCGCGCCCGCCTGGACCGGCCTCGGCGCCGTGCTCATGGAGAGCGGCCGGCCGGAGGAGGCGCGCCGCGCGTTCGTCCGCGCCGTGGACGCCGACCCGCAGCTCGCCGAGGCGCGCTACCAGCTCGCCTTCGCCCTCTCCGCGCTCGGCGACTATGCCGGCGCGCTGCGCGAGACGAAGCGCGCGCTCGCGCTCGACCCCTACTTCCCGGCGCCCCGCTTCCGCCTCCTCATCGACCTCCAGTTCGAGGAGGCGAGCGTGCCCGCGCCGGAGCTCGACGTCCCTGAGCGCGTCGACGGCGGCGTCGCCGAGTTCCGCTTCGACCCGGACGCACTCGCGGGGATCTTCGACGAGCTGGAGGCCGGCGCGGCGGTGGACGGCGCGGACGCGCCGGGCGCCGCGCCCGAGGCGGACGCCGGCGGCGCGCGCCCCGCCGCGAGCGTCGGCCCCGCGCCCGAGATCCTGCTCCTCCAGGGCGACGTCTTCCTGCTGCGTGGCCTCGCCGGCGAGGCGATCGAGCGCTTCCGCGCGGCCGCCGCCGCGCTCGGCGATGCCGATTCCGACGCCATGCGCCGCGCGCAGATCGGCATCGCCGCATCGCTCCACGCGCTCGGCCGCATCGAGGAGGCCGAGGCGGTCGCCGCGCTCCTCGAGCGCCTGGCGCCGGCCGATGCCGCCGCGCAGCGCGTCCGCGGCCGCATCCTCGCCGCGGCCGGGCGCCACACCGACGCCGTGGACGCGTTCGAGCGCGCCAGCGCGCTCGCGCCCGAGGACGCGGGGATCCTCGCCGAGCTCGGCGTCGCCTGCATGGCCGCCGGCGACGACGAGGCCGCCGGCCGCGCGCTGCGCGGCGCGCTCGCGCTCGACCCCGGCAACGTCGCCGCGCACACCGGGCTCGGCACGCTGCTGCGCCGCGCCGGCGAGCTGGAGGGCGCCGCCGCCGCGCTGCGCACCGCGCTCGAGCTGCTGCCGACCTACGGCGAGGCGGCGCTCGCGCTCGCGGAGCTGGAATTGGAACGCGACGCCGTGGACGCGGCGATCGCGGTGCTCGTCGACCTCCTCTGGGTGGACCCGTACCACCTCGAGGGGCTCGTCCGGTTGGGGGAGGTGTTGGAGCGGGGCGGACGCGCGACGGACGCCGCCACGGCGTTTCGGCGCGTGCTGCGCCTCGATCCGGGGAACGTGGCGGCCGCCGCCGGGCTGCGCCGCCTGGGTTTGGAGTGTTGAGCCGTGGCGATCGAAGGACCGCTCGAGGAACTGGATCTCCAGGACGTGCTCCAGCTCCTGGAGTCGACCCGCAAGACGGGCATCCTGACCGTTCGCGCCGAGCAACCGCCGGATGAGGCCGTCGTGCACTTCGACCAGGGCACGGTCATCTTCGCGGCGCGCCGCCGCTCGACCCGCCGGCTCGGCCAGCTCCTGGTCCGTGCCGGCAAGCTGACCGAGCGTGCGCTCGAGGAGGCGCTCGACCTCCAGCGCCAGAACCCGAGCAAGCGGCTCTCCGACATCCTGCTCGACGGCGAGGCGGTGCGGCGGGAAGACCTGGAGCGCGCGCTCGTCTTCCAGATGGCCGAGACGCTGCACGAGATCATCCCCTGGCGCGAGGGCTACTTCCACTTCGAGGAGCGGCCGACGGGGCAGGGCAACGTCGTCGCCCGCATCAAGGTCGACTCCGTGCTCATGGAGACGGCCCGCCGCAGCGACGAGTGGACGCTCCTTGAGCCGAAGGTCCCGGGGCCGGACGCCGTGCCGACGCTCGCGGTCGCGCCGCAGGCCGTCGACACCGCGCCGCTCGAGCTGCGCCCCGAGCACTGGGAGATCCTGGCCGAGGTCGATGGCGAGCGCGAGATCCGCCAGATCGCCGCCGCGATCGGCCGCAGCAGCTTCGATGTCGCCAAGAGCCTGTTCCAGCTCGTCGAGCTGGGCGTCGTGCAGATCCGCGAGGCGCGCGGCCGCTCCGCCGCCCGCGAGGTGCAGGAGGGCGCCGAGGAGGTCGAGCGCCTGCTCGCGGCCGGCGCGACCGAGGAGGCCGCGCTCCGGCTCGCCGAGCTGGAGCTGGCCTACCCGGACCGCGCCGACCTCGCGCTCGTCGGCGGCCGCGTCATGGCCGCACTCGGCCGGCCCAAGGCGGCCGTCGAGGCGTTCGCGCGCGCCGGCGAGCTCGACCCGCTCTCCGCCGACGCGCAGTACCACCTCGGCTTCGCCGCGATCCGCACGGGCGAGCTCGGCCGCGCATCCCAGGCCTGGCGCGCCTTCCTGCGCCTGGCCGACGGCGACCCGCGGCGCAAGACGATCGCCCACGCGCTCGCCGCCGCCGAGACGCTCCTGAAACTCCTCGGAGAGGAAGCGAAGTGATGACGAATCCGGCCGCCGCGGAGCTCCGCCGCTGGAGCGACGAGGTCGCCCGCGACCCGGGCGCCCCCGCCTTCCTCCCCCTCGCCCGCGCGCTCCGCCGCCAGGGACGGCGCGATGCCGCGATCCGACTCTGCCTCCGCGGCCTCGAGCGCAATCCCGGCCACCTCGAGGCGCACGCGCTCCTCGCCGTGCTCTACATCGAGACCGGCGAGCGCGAGCGCGCCTGCGACGAGTGGGCCGCGATCCTGCGCTACGACGCCGGCCACTTCGAGGCGAACCGCGGCCTCGGCTTTCACTGGCTCGAGCGCGGCGACCTCGCCCGCGCCCGCCGCCACCTCGAGCGCGCCCGCGACCGCCGGCCGGACGACCGGGCGGTCAGCGAGGCGCTGACGGTGCTGGCCGCGCGCGGCCGCGGGGGAGAGCGG
>JADGGV010000248.1 GCA_019689775.1 Gemmatimonadota bacterium | reverse complement strand
GGGGGGGGGGGGGGGGGCGGGGGGGGGGGGGGGGGGGGGGGGGCCCCCCCCCCCCCCCCCCCCCGCCGCTAGCGCGTGACTTGCGAGACGCAGCGCAGGTTGCCGCCGAGGTAGTCGCGCATGAAGATCGGGGGCGCACCGCCCGCGAAGGCCACGTCCGCCGTGACCGTCACGGCCGGGTTCGCGACGTGCCAGCGCACCGTGTAGTGCCCGCCCGCGCCGCGCGTCCAGTCGGCCAGATGGAACAGCCGGAACAGCGCCCACGGGCCGGCCGGCGCCTGCACGAGCGTGACGTCGGTCCCGCCGATCCGCGCCGTGATGCGCGCATCGCGGGCGCGGGCGCCCTCCCACCGGAACGGCTTCGACCCCGGGGCCGTGCGCGTGAACGTGTGCGTCTGCCCGTCGATCTGGACCGTGATCTCCGGCAGGTCGGCGGACAGCTCCGGCCGGAGGGTGAAGTCCACGCCGGGCCCCGCGCCGGTCTCGTCGAACAGCGCCCGCGAGACGGCCGCCGCTCGGTTCAGGAAGCCGAGGAACGCCGGGCCAGGCGTCGGCACCGCGCCGGGCGCCGCCGCGAAGCCGCTCCCCTGCTGCACGATCAGGCCCTGGAGCGCCTGCTGCGGCACGGTCCAGATCGCGCCGTTCGGCCGGCCGAACACCTGCGTCACCTCGTCCATGCTGGCCTCCGCCGAGGCCGCCGGGTTGAACGGGAACTTCGTCGTCACCCCGCCGAACTGCTGGCAGAGCGCCGCACCCTTGGCGTTCGCCTCCTCCGCCGGCAGGCCGCTGATGATGCCGAGCGAGAGCCGGAGCGGCGCCTGGAGCAGACGGCGCACGACGTCGCCCACCGCCGCCGCCTCGCCGCCGACCTGGAAGCCCTGCGTCACCTGCTGGATCGCGGCGTTCACGTCGTTCGCGCTCGTGGACGCCTGGCTGAGCGCCATCGCCCGCTGCGGGCCCTGCATCGTCGCCGCCGTCTGGAGCGCGGACTGAAGGCCGCCCAGCGCCTTCACGTACGGCGCGTTCGACTCCACCACGTACTTGTCGGTCCCCGGCGGCACCACCACGTGCACCGGCTGGAACACCTTCCCCACGACCGCCGTGTCGACCGCCGTGTTCGTCGACGCCAGCGCGAGCAACTGGAGCAAGGGCGACTGGTTCCCCGCGAGCTGGCCGAGCTTCAGCGCCGCGTCGCCCACGCCGTTGTAGCCGACGACGGCGGCGGCGCGCATGTACGCCTGCCAGTGCCGCACGTAGTCGGCGAGGTAGCGCTCGCGGAGCTGCTGCGCGAGCCGGACGCGATCCTCGGCCGACAACGCCCGCTCGCCGACCACCCACTTCTCCCGCGCGAACAGCCGGTCGACATTCTTGAGGTCCGCCTGGACGAGCTCCCAGCCCTGACGCGTGAACGCGCCCGGCACCTCGTACGCATCGCGCACCACCGAGGCGGACGCCGGGAACAGCCGGTTGAACTGCACCGGCGGGACCCGCTGCCCCGCCGCGCCGATCATCGACGTGTAGAACTGGTCGACGCCCTCGAAGCGGCTGAGGAAGACGCGCGTGGAGGCGACGAGCTGCGCGTCCGCCTCCTGCGCGTACGGGTTGCCGAACGCCAGCTCCGAGCCGAAGAAGTCGAACTGGCGCCGGGCCAGGTCCATCCCCTCCGCGTTCGTCGCCGCCGCCGGCGGCCAGTAGCGCATGAGCACCGGCGTCAGGAACTCCGGCGTGCTGCGCGCCCACTCGCTCGTCGTGACCACGTGCGCCTTCAGCGCGTCGTAGACGACGTCGTACTGCTGCGCGCCGTTCGGCTGCGGCGGCAGCGCGCGCAGGAAGCCGAGCATCCGCTCGCGCGTCTGCCCCCACAGCACGCGCTCGAAGCGGTCGAAGTAGAGGCGACGCAGGGGAGCGAGCAGCGCGTCGCCGGAATAGAGGCCGAAACCGAGCCGCCAGGGATGGCCGGCGCGCTCGTAGCCGCGCAGCCGCGCCAGCTCCGCGCGCACCGCCTCCAGCCGGCCGAGCGCATCCAGCGGCGCCGCGCCCTCCTCGACCGCGCCGACGACCTCCACGCCGCGCGCCGCGGCCAGCGCGCCGCGCTCCAGGTCGTGGTTGTTCTTGTACGCGACGGTGAAGCCGAGGGCCAGCACGATGGACGCCGCGGCAGCCGCGCCCAGCAGCGTCCGGCGCAGCAGGTTCACCCGCGTGCCGCCGCGCGTGACCGCCATGGCGCCCTCGTCCTGGAGCACGACGCGCTGGAAGATCCCGGGGAGGAAGACCCATTCCGGCACGCGCCGCGAGCCGCGGCTGGCCGCTGCCGCCGCGGCCGCCGCCTGGAGCTGACGCGGGTCGAACACCGACGTCGCCGCCACGTTCAGCGCCGGCCCGGGCGCCGCCGGCCGCGGCGCCTGCGGCAGCGCGGCGTCCGTCACGACGATCGCCCGCACGCCCGTGAAGTAGAAGCCCCGCAGGAACGGACTCACCGAGAGCTGGCTCGGCCGGCAGACCTCGACCAGGAACTGCACGGCCAGGTCGCTGATCTTGCGGAACTCGCGCGGGAACTCGTACGCCCCGGCGCGCGCATCCTCGCGCGCATCCCGCGGCAGCAGCGCCAGCCGGCGCAGCGCGAGCGAGCGGTACAGATCGCGGAACGCGTCGCCCAGCCGCGCCGCCTCGCGCTCGGCGTACGCCGCGGCGCCCCCGGCGGGCGGCGCGGGGAGCGTCGCGCCGAGCACCTCCTGCGCCTCCTCGCGGCTCAGGTTCTGGACGTACTCGTCCCAATGCGGCAGCCGGTCGATCCGCGAGAAGACCACGTAGACGGGGAGCCGGATCCCGAGCGCCTGCGACAGCTCGACCAGCCGCGCGCGCAGCTTCTTCGCCGCCGCCGGCACCGACTCGCTCGCGCCCGGCTTCAGGAACTCGTCGCACGGGAAGCACACCACCGCGACTCGGGGCGCGAGCGCCTCCTTCTTGAAGAGCGCCGGGAGCCGGTCGGGCTGGACGCGCCGCGCCAGGCGGCCCCAGCGCTCCGGCTGGTCGAGCAGGCCACCGCCGGCCTCGACGAGCACCTTCCCGCCGGAGTACCAGATGTTGACCGCGGCGGTCGGCACGACGGCGTCGCCTTGCGACACCTGGCCGGCGAGCAGCTCCGGCTCGAGGCCGGAGCGCGTCACCAGCGTCGTCTTCGTCGAGCCCGTCGGTCCGAGCACGAGGAACACCGGCAGGCGGCCGAGCTTCGCGTGCGCGGCCGCGGCCAGCCGCTGCTGCGCGGCCCCGACCGCGGCGTCGATCTCGTCGTCCGGCGCCGCCGGCCGGCTCTTCGCCCGCCGCGCCAGATAGACGAAGACGACGGCGCCGCACAGCAGGCCGAGCACGAGGAGCGCGATGCGGAGGACCCACGCCTCGCGCGGGCCGACGTGCACCAGCTTCGAGGCAAACCCGGCGGCGGCGGCGAACGCCAGGAACGTGGCCGCGGCGATGACCCAGGCCTTCTTCATGGAGCGATCATCCGGAACCGAGGGGCGGCCGGAGCGGCGCGGCGCGCGGTGGGCGTCATCGGACGAGTTGCGTGACGAGCGATTGGACGTCGTGCGCGCCGGACGACAGCAGCACCCGGAACAGCACGTAGAGGAGCGCCGCGCCGACGAGGCTCGCGACGGCGAAGATGCCGAGGCGACGCACCCACGGGTCCTGCGCCACCTGCACCACCTCGCCCGTGGGCGGCGCCCACGCCGGCGAGAGCGGACCGACGCCGCCGCGGATGCGCCGAATCTTCTCGTCGACCGCGGCGACGACCCCGTGCAGGCTCTCGCCGCCGCCGACGCCGTACTTCCCGCGGAACCCTAGCAGCAGGCAGAGCTGGAAGACCTCGAGCACGTCCGCCAGCTCGGCGGAGTCCTGCCGCGCGAGCAGCTCGCCGAGATAGCGGAAAAACGTCTCACCCGCGACGTGCTCCCCGAAGACCTCCTCCTGGAGCGGCTGACGCGCCCACCCCGCGAACGCCGGCTGCGGCGAGTTCAGCACCGACTCGTCGAGGAACGCGATGAAGGCGAAGACGGCGAGCCGTACCAGCTCCGGCGCGTAGCCGGCCTGGCGCGCCTCCCGGTCGGACACCGCCAGGAGCTGCTTGATGTGGGCGCGGAACGCACCCGCGTCCATCACCGACTGGCGGTCCGAGCGCACGCGCGCGGCGACCGTGAACGCCTCCTGGAAGAGGAGCGCCAGCTCCCCCCCGGGGCGCGGGACGCTCTGCGCGGTCGGCGCGGCTGTCGCGAGTGTGGCAGACATGACGAGGCTCCGTCAGGCGAGGGTGGCGGGCGGAACGGCTGGGCCCGCCACGGGCTGCGAAATATAGGGCGCGGAAAAAAGACCGGCCACACCCCGGATCCGGCCCGGCCGGCTCACCCCTCGACGATCACGGCGATGTCCAGCTCGACGTCCGGAATCGCCGCCGGCACGTAGATGCCGAGCTGCGCCGTCTCGGAGATCGACGCCCAGCACGGCCCCGCCGTCTGCACCGCGAAGTACTGCGCGCCGATCTTCGGCGACAGCTCCGCCGGCGGCGAGGGGACGTGCTCGAGCGTGAGACCGGGGTACGCCTCGCGCACCAGCCGCACGATGTGCTTGGCCGAACAGATCTTGATGAGCTTCGGCACCCGTGCGATGACCTCGCTCGCGGTGGCCGTCGAGCGGACGCCGAGGTACCAGCGCGCGCGCCCGAGGGCGCGGCGATCGACGACGGCGCCCGTGAACAGCCCCTGGTCCGCGAGCGTCAGCGGGATGCGGATGCAGTTCGTCGGCACCACCAGGTCGAGGTGGTCGAGGACGTGCCGCTCCAGCGCGTCGAACGTGCGCTCGAGGTCGTCGTGGTCGTAGGCCGGCAGGTCCCGCGGGCTCGACGTGAGCGAGAACGTGCACAGCGCGCCCGCCAGCCGCGCCAGCTCCACGTACAGCCGCTCGGGGTGCGCGCTGCGCGTCTGGAGGAGATAGCGCAGCGGCGAGAGCGCCGAGTGGATGGCGTGCGCCAGCCAGAAGTTCGCGATCTCCTTCGAGGCGAAGTCCGCCAGCGACGTGTTCGTCTCGCGACGCTCCGCCTGGATCGAGCTGGCCTTCGCCTCGAGGATCTCGATCAGCCGATGCGTCAGCTCCATCAGCCGGACGCTGGCGCCGATCTGGAGCGACGGCGGCACGAAGCGCGGGTCGTAGATGAAGTGGCCGGACCCGTCGCGCCGCACCCGCGCGATCGGCAGCGCGACGACGTCCTCCGGCCGGTGCTCGTCGAGCACGAGCCGGAAGTTCTTCTGCGCCACGAGCACCGGCTTCTCGTCCGCTCCCGTCAGGTCGTCCGGAAACGCCCGCACCTCCGCCCGGTAGCGCAAGCCGTCCGGCGCCGCCTCGCCCAGCGCGCAGTTCGCCCGCCCCGGCCGCTCCGCCGGGATCGTCAGCAGCACGACGTGACTGTCGTGCGTCGGCGAGAACAGCTCGCGGATGTCGAGCGGCTCCGGCGCCGGGTCCTCGGGGAAGTGGAACGGCATGCCGTCCGGCATGAGGCCGCGCGCGTGCGTCAGCGACACGACCCCGTTCAACAGCGCCTCGGCATCCAGCTCGAGGCCCGCCACGCCGTACGGCTTGAAGAAGAGGTTGGCCACCGCGAAGCCGGTCAGGCTCTCGAAGTAGCCGCTCTGCGCCTGGAAGTGGTGCTGCGCGAGGTGCATTCCCTCGCTCCACACCACGCGGGACACTAGCTTCATTCCCTCCTCCGGGCGGCCCGCGACGCCGCCGCGGCGCTCCCCCCACCGCGCCGGCACCGGCGCGACCAGGATTGTCGTGGAGTCATCGAACCGGCGGAACGTTTGCCCTGGACTGTCGTCGGGCCTAGTATAAGGGCGCCGGCAGCGGGGCAACAGCCGTCCGTGTAACCGGGCCCCGCACCGTCCCTTCCCTGCCCCGAGACACAGCCATCGATGACGAGCGCCGAGTTTCACGCCCGCTACCAGCTCCTTCGCCAGGTGACCGAGGACGGCGTGCGGACCCACCACGCCATGGCGTCGACCGGCGCCGTCGTGATGGTTCACTTCCTCGGCACACTCGCCCCCGAGGAGCAGCGCGCGATCCTCGCCGCCATCGAGCGCCTCTCGGCGCAGGACCGCCGAGCCGTCCTCGACGTGACCGACGTCGACGGCGCCCCCGTCGTCGTCACGAAGTTCGTGATCGACTTCGAGTCGCTCCCCGCGTGGCTCGCCTCCAAGTCCGCCGCCGCGCCGGTGCCCCCGGCTCTGCCGGCGACGCCGGCCTCGACGCCCCCGCACGCGCCGGCCGCGGATCCAGCGCCCGCCCCGCGTGCGTTCGGCGTCGAGCCGCTCTTCGCGCCCCCCCCGCCGCCGCCCCCCCCC
>JADGGV010000247.1 GCA_019689775.1 Gemmatimonadota bacterium | reverse complement strand
GAGGGGAGTCGCGGTCGTCGGGGTCGCCGGCCGTCGCCGCGGCGGGTAGCGCGAGCCGCGGCGGTGGGCGGGGCCTGGGCGGTGCGCCAACGAAAGCGTATGATAGATTGTATCCAGCATACCGACCCCGGCCGCGCGCACCACGCTCGACAGTCGACGCGGCGATTTCCCCCACGCGGAGCGCAGGCGATGCATAGACGCCCTGGAGCCCTCCTGACGCTGCTTCTCGTTCCCCTCGCGTCCCTGTTCGCGGCGCCGCTGCGGGCGCAGGCGCCGTCGCCGGATTCGGCGCTGATCGCGGGGCTGAGGTGGCGCAACGTCGGCCCGGCGAACATCGGCGGGCGGGTCACGGACATCGAGGGGATCCCGAGCCCCTCGAAGACGTTCTACGTGGCGGCGGCGGCGGGTGGGATCTGGAAGACGACGAACAACGGCGTGACGTTCGAGCCGGTGTTCGACGGGGAGCGGGTGATCTCGATGGGGGATCTCGCGATCGCGCCGAGCGACACGCTCCAGATCTGGGCGGGGACGGGCGAGGAGGACTCGCGCAACTCGATCTCGCCGGGCGGCGGCGTCTACAAGTCGACGGACGGCGGCAAGACGTGGAAGCTGATGGGGCTGGAGCAGACGCAGGCGATCGGGCGGATCGTGGTGCACCCGACGAACCCGGACATCGTCTACGTCGCGGCGCTGGGGCATCCGTGGGGCCCGAACAAGGAGCGCGGGCTCTACAAGACGACGGATGGCGGGAAGACCTGGAAGCTGTCGAAGTTCGTGAGCGACAAGGCGGGCTTCGTCGACGTCGCCATGGACCCGCGCGACCCGAACGTGCTCTACGCCGCGAGCTGGGAGCGCGTGCGCGGGCCGTACTTCCTGAAGAGCGGCGGGCCGGGGAGCGCGCTGTGGAAGACGACGGACGGCGGCGAGACCTGGACCGAGATCCAGGGCGGCGGCTTCCCGGAGACGATGAAGGGGCGGATCGGGATCGCGATCGCGCCGAGCAACCCGGACGTCGTCTACGCGCTGGTCGAGGCGGACTCGGCGAACGGGAAGAAGCTGACGGGGCTGTACCGCTCGGAGGACGCGGGGAAGACGTGGAAGCAGATGAACGACCGTGACGTGCGGCCGTTCTACTACTCGCAGGTGCGCGTCGACCCGAGCGACCCGAACCGCGTCTACTGGTCGTCGACGCCGGTGAACTTCTCGAAGGACGGCGGCAAGACGATCGGCACCGCGACGATCGGGATCCACGTGGACCAGCACGCGTTCTGGTGGGACCCGAAGGACCCGGACCACTTCATCGTCGGCAACGACGGCGGGATCGCGGTGACGTGGGACAAGGGCGGCACGTACGACTTCATCAACACGTTCACGATCGCGCAGCCGTACGAGGTCAGCTACAACATGGCGATCCCGTACCGGGTGTGCGCCGGGCTCCAGGACAACGGCACGTGGTGCGGCCCGAGCCGGCGGGCGCAGGGGAGCATCGACAACCACATGTGGTTCACGGTCGCTGGCGGCGACGGCTTCCACACCGCGCAGGACCCGACGGACCCGAACATCGTCTACGCCGAGTCGCAGGGCGGGAACATGTCGCGGGTCAACACGGCGACGGGGGAGCGCACGGTGCTGCGCAAGCCGGACTGGCGCGAGCGGGTGAAGCCGTTGCTGGACTCGATCGCGCTGCTCCAGCCGGACCCGAAGCAGTCGGTCCCGGCGGACGTCGAGAAGCGGATCAAGGCGCTCCGGGCGCGCGTGGCCGCGGATTCCGCCGAGTGGGACCTGCGCTTCAACTGGAACACGCCGTTCCTCCTCTCGAAGCACGACCCGAAGGTCTTCTACGTCGGCGGCAACCGTGTGCTGCGCTCGACGAACCGCGGCGAGGGCCTGGAGATCATCTCGCCGGACCTGAGCTACCGCGACACGGTGAAGATCCGCATCAGCATGCACACGACCGGCGGGATCACGACGGACGCGACGGGCGCGGAGACGTACGGGACGGTCGTGGCGCTGGCGGAGTCGCCGCTCCATAAGGGGTGGCTGTACGCCGGCACCGACGACGGCCGGCTCTGGGTCACGCGCGACGACGGCAAGAGCTGGCAGGAGCTGACGGCGGCGGTCACGAAGGCCGGCGCGCCGAAGGGGAGTTGGATCCGGCGCCTCGAGCCGTCACACTTCGACGAGAACACCTTCTACCTCGCGCTCGACCGGCACCGCGACGACGACTTCACGCCGTACCTGTACGTGACGACGGACGGTGGGAAGAGCTTCCGCTCGATCGCGGCCGGGCTGCCGCGGGGCGGGCCGGACTTCGTGCACGTCGTGCGCGAGGATCCGACGAACCCGAACCTGCTGTACGTCGGCACCGACGTCGGCGCCTACGTCTCGCTCGACCGCGGTGCGACGTGGCGGCGCTTCATGACCGGGCTGCCGACCGTGCCGGTGCACGACCTCCAGATCCACCCGCGCGACCACGAGTTGATCGCCGCGACGCACGGCCGCGGCATCTGGATCGTCGACGTCGCGCCGCTCCAGCAGTACCGCCCGGGGATGCTGGCCGACGCGCCGGTGTTGTTCCAGCCGAAGCCGGCGCTCCAGTACGCCGACCCGCCGGTCGGCGGCGAGTCGCCCGGCCACAAGGTCTTCCGCGGCCAGAGCGCGCCGTACGGCGCCGAGATCACCTACTGGGTGCCGCCGCGCGCGGCGGTCGCGGCGGGCGGCGCGGCGGAGAAGGCGGCGCCCGACAACGGCAACGGGGAGGCGCCCGCGGCCGCGCCGGCCGGCGGCGCGCGCGGGGGCCGTGGCGGCCGGGGCGGTCGCGGCGGCGGGCCGGGCGCGCGTGGCCCGCAGGCGAGCATCGTCATCCTGAACGCCGCCGGCGACACGGTCCAGACGCTGACCGGCCCGGCGCGTCCGGGGCTCCAGCGCGCGTACTGGAACCTGCGGTCGCGGCCGGAGCGGAAGGAGAAGTCGCCCTCGGAGCGGCGCGACTCGCTCGAGCTGGCGTACCGGCTACGGCAGGTCGGCGACTCGCTGATCAAGGCGGGCAAGGATAGCGCCGCGGTGGAGCGCATCATCTCGATGGCGCAGTCGGGCGATCGGGGCTCGCTGTTCCGCATGTTCGGCGGCGGCGACGAACGTCCGACGGGCAACCGCCCGGGCGAGAGCTATCCGTCCAGCCCGGGAGCGGGCGCCGGCGCGCGAGCGGGCGGCGAGCCGAACCCCGAGGCCATGCGCGAGCTGGCGAGCGACATCTTCGACGCCGTGCGGCCGCTCATGCGCGGCTTCGGCGGCCGGCGCGGCGGGCAGGCGCGCAGCGTCGAGCCCGGCGACTACACCGTCGTCGTGACGGTCGAGGGCAAGACGCTGACCGGGAAGGTGCAGGTGCTGCGCGCGCCGGGCTACGGCACGGAGACCGAGGAGGGCGACGCGTTCGACCTCGAGGAGCTGATGGAGGAGTTGGGGATCCGCTGAGACGGGCTCCGCCGGGGCCGTCGCCGCCCCTCGGCGCCGGTACGAGGCCGGCTGACTCGAACCACGGAGGCAACGGATGACTTCGCGGACCTGCTCGCGGCGCATTCCGGCCGCGATCCTTGCGCTCGCGGCGGTCGCGCTCGCGCCGCGGGCGCTGGCGGCGCAGGGCGGGCGCGCGTCCGGCCCGATGCGCGAGGCGATGCAGCTCGACCTGGAGGGCGCGACGGAGAAGGCGCGGGCGATCCTCCAGGCGATCGCGGACTCGGCCACCGATCCGGCGGTCAAGGCCTCGGCGCATCGGGCGATCGCGATGTCGTACGCGTTCGACGGCAACTGCCGGAAGACCGTCGAGTACGAGGAGAAGGTGATCGCCTACTGGAAGACGCGGGAGGCGGCCGAGCCGCAGAACGCGTTCTACCAGGAGGGCGAGATGGCGAACGAGGCCGCGCGCGTCTGCATCGACGCGGGCGACCTCGAGACGGCGGAGCGGATGTACCGCCGCGGGAGCGAGCTGGGCAACAAGGAGCCGGAGCCGCGCACGCACCCGGCCAGCCTGTGGGACTACCGGCTGGCGCACGCGCTCGGCCGGATCGCGGCACGCCGCGGCGACGAGGCCGAGGCCGAGCGGCAGATCCAGGCCGCGCGCCGCGCGCTCGACTCCGACACCGCCATGGCCGCGCAGCAGGAGCGCTTCTTCCCCTACCTCGTCGGCTACGTCGCGCTCTACACGGGCGACCTGCCGCGCGCGGAGGCGGAGCTGACGAAGGCGGTCGGCACGCGCGGCAACCAGAACGACCCGTTCATGCACGCGCTCCTCGCCATGACCTACGAGCGGATGGGGCGCAAGGACGAGGCGATGGAGCTGTGGCGCAAGGCGTACGACATGGCGCGGGCGCACAACCCGCCCGCGGCGTTCGTCCGGCCGCTCGCGCGGAAGAAGCTGGGGCTGCCGGCGGCGTCCAACTGATGGAGGGCCGGGCCAGGCCAGGAACCCTGCGGGCGGCCGAGCAATCGACCGCCCGTGGCGTTCGGCGCCCGGCCGCGGCTGCCGGCGCCGCGGGCGCCGTCCTGGTCGCGGTGGCTCTCGCGCTCGTCGGCTGTCGGGCCCCGGGCGCGAGCGTGGGACCGGGTGAGTCCGCCGACAGCACGGCCGGCGTGCGCCCCGATCCCCCGTTCGCCGTCGCCAGCACCGCCGCGGTCTGGACCGACCGCGCGTCCTACGTCGTCCAGGTGCGCGGCGGCGCCGACCTCGTGGACATCATCGTAACGTACGCGAACCGGACCGGCGGGACCGTTTACGTCGCGAGCTGTGGGGGCGATCCGCCCGCATTCACGCTGGAAAAGCGGGTCGGCGCATCCTGGGTCGCCACGTTCAGTCGCCCGTGCGTCGACGTCGGCTACGCGCCTCGCGCGCTCGCCGCAGGCGACGTCTACGTCGACACGCTGCGGGTGTTCGCCTGGTCCCGGACCTCGGGCGCGGAGCCGGCGCTGCGAACGGACCTCCCCGGGGAATATCGCGGCATCCTCGACCTGCTCCGCACCTGGAATCCTGGAACGGGCGAGCCGGGGCTCGGTGAGCGGCTGCCGCAGGACGCACGCACCTCGAACCGGTTCGTGCTCCGGGAGTGAGCGCGGCCGGTCGGCTCGGGGGAGGACGGCTCCCTCACGTAGCCGATCGACCTCGACGAGGTCCTGGCTCCGCTCCCCCACGCCGCCGCGCCGAACCGGGGGACCGGCCCGCTATCGACTCCCCCGCGGCGGGCGGAGCAGCGAGGAATCGGCGGCGACGGGCGCGTCCAGCGTCCGGAGGTACGCCTCGAGCTGCGCGCGCTCCCTCGCGCTGAGCCTCAGCGGCTGGAGCTCGCTGGCGCCGGCCGGCGCACGCGGCGCGCGGTCGTAGTGCTCGATCACGTCCGCCAGCGTCGCGAGCTGGCCCGCGTGCATGTACGGCGCGCGCTCCGCCACGCCGCGCAGCGACGGCGTCTTGTACGCGCGGACCAACTCCGTCCCCTCCGGCACCAGGAACTCCAGCTCGGCACAGTCGCCCGGGCCGGCGTCGCTGTAGCGGCCGCGGCAGTTGAACTCGTCCGCGAGGACCTGCCGCGCGCCCGTGGCGCGGCCCGAGTCCGGCGGCAGCGACGCGACGGCCGGAACGCCGGTGTTGTGGAAGTGGTCGTCCGTGAGGCGCGGGCCGTTGTGGCAGCGCGTGCAGTTGGCCTTGCCGATGAACAGGCGGAGCCCCGCCTCCTCGTCCGGCGAGAGGATGCCGGCCGGCGCGCGGCCGTCGGCGGCGAGGCGCTCGACGTAGCGGTCGAAGCGCGACGGCCCCGGCTCGAGCCTGCGCTCGTAGGCGGCGATCGCCTTGCCGACGTTCGCGAAGACGCGCGTGACCGAGTCGCGCGGCGCCGCCGGGGGCGCGGCCCACCCCCCCCCCCCCCCGGGGGCGGCGCCCGGGCCGGCCACGCGCGGCACGCGCGAGAGGTCGGGGAGCGGCCCGAAGATGCGCTCGTACTCGGCGCGGTACCGCTCGGCGACGACGTGCGCGTACTGCGCGCGGGTGCCGCCGTGCTCGACCGGGCTCTCGAGCGGCCCGAGCGCCTGCGCCCACTGGCTGTCCTTGCGGCCGTCCCAGAAGAACCAGGGACCGTACGCCGTCCCGGCGATCGGCATCGTGCGCCGGGCCGTGCGGCCGACGCCCGAGCCGAGCGGGGCGTCATCCTGGAACTGCCGGCCGGGCACGTGGCACGTCGCGCAGGCGACACGGCCGTTCGAGCTGAGGCGCGTGTCGAAGAACAGCTTCTGCCCGAGCGCCGCCGCCGCGGGGTCGTCCGCGTACCGGTTCGACGGGTCCGGCGGCAGCGGGCCCAGCTCGCCGATCCAGAGCGAGCGCAGCGTCGCGACCTCCGCCGCGCTCCAGCGCGCGCCGCCCGCCCCCCGCGCCGCGC
>JADGGV010000246.1 GCA_019689775.1 Gemmatimonadota bacterium | reverse complement strand
GCCGTCTACGCGCCGCGGGCCGCACCACGCGCTGGAGGCCGGCGCCGGATCGGGCGGGGATGGGGCCCGCGGCCGGCGCCGGGTCCGCCGCCCGCGCCTGCCGCTCGTCCGTCCGCGACGGCGGGGGCGGCGGCACGTCGCGGTTCGCGGGCGACGTCGCCGCCGCGCTGTCCGGCGCCGCGCTCGCCGCCGCGCCGACCGATGAGCCGCCGGCGAAGCGGTAGAGCCGCTCGCCGGCGCGGATGAGCCCGTACTTCTCGCGCGCGATGCGCTCGAGCGTGGCGCTGTCCCGCTCCAGCGAGTCCGCCCGCGCCTCCAGCCGCTTCACCTCCGCGCGCGTCGCCTCCAGTTGCTGCATCTCCTTCTCCCGCTCCTTCTCCAGCCGGCGCACGTCGAGGAGCGAGTACTCGCCGCCGAAGACGGCGAGGTACCCGGCCACGCCGGCGACGGCCGCCAGCACCCAGCGAAGCCTCAAAACGCGGCGCTCCCGAGGAACTCGGCGGCGGTCGCCAGCTCCTCGTCGATGCGCAGCAGTTGGTTGTACTTCGCGATCCGGTCCGTGCGGCTCGCGCTCCCGGTCTTGATCTGGCCGCTGCGCGTGGCCACGGCGAGGTCGGCGATGAACGTGTCGGCCGTCTCGCCGGACCGGTGGCTGATGATGAAGTTGTAGCCGTTGCGCCGGGCCAGGTCGATGGCCTCGAGCGTCTCCGTGACCGTCCCGATCTGGTTGAGCTTGATCAGGATCGCGTTCGCGGCGCCCCGCTCGATCCCCTTCCCGAGCACGGCGGCGTTCGTGACGAAGAGGTCGTCGCCGACGAGCTGCACGCGGTCGCCGATCGTCTCCGTGAGCTTGACCCAGCCGTCCCAGTCGTTCTCGGCCAGCCCATCCTCGATCGAGACGATCGGGTACTTCTCGACCCAGCCCCGCCAGAAGTCGATCATCTCGTCCGTCGTCTTGCGCGCGCCCGTCGACTTCTTGAAGACGTAGACGCCATCCTCGTACAGCTCGCTCGCCGCCGGGTCGAGCGCGAGCAGGATCTCCTCGCCCGCGCGGTAGCCCGCCCTCTCGATCGCCTCCAGGATGACCTCGATCGCCTCCTCGTTCGACGACAGGTCCGGCGCGAAGCCGCCCTCGTCGCCCACCGCCGTGCTCTTCCCCTGCTTCGAGAGCACCTTCTTCAGCGAGTGGAAGATCTCGACGCCGGCGCGCAGCGCGTCCGGGAAGGCGTCGAAGCCGGCCGGCACGATCATGAACTCCTGGAAGTCGACGTTGTTCGCCGCGTGCGCGCCGCCGTTCAGGATGTTCATCAGCGGCACCGGCAGCAGGTTCGCGTGCGCGCCGCCGAGGTAGCGGTAGAGCGGCAGCCCGCACTCCTCCGCCGCCGCCCGCGCCGCCGCCATGGACACGGACAGGATCGCGTTCGCGCCCAGGCTCGACTTGTTCTCCGTGCCGTCCAGCTCGATCATCGTCCGGTCCAGCGCCACCTGCTCCAGCGCGTCCAACCCGATGACCTCGGGCGCGATCCGGTCGTTCACGTTGGCGACGGCGTTCAGCACGCCCTTGCCGCCGTAGCGCGCATCGCCGTCGCGCAGCTCCAGCGCCTCGCCTTCCCCCGTCGATGCGCCGCTCGGCACGGCCGCGCGCCCCATGGCGCCGCTTTCCAGTTCGACTTCGGCTTCGACGGTCGGGTTGCCGCGCGAGTCCAGGATCTCGCGGGCGCTCACACGGATGATGGCGGACATCGGGTCGGTATGGTCGGAGGAATCGGATGCCCGGCTCATGCCGGGCTCGGGACGGGAGGTGGCTCCGCGTGACGCCAGACGGGCGTGAGGCCGCCCGCGAACGCCGAGCCCCGTCCAGCGGCATTAACGTGCCCGCTTTCCCCCGCGCGCGCAACCCCGGCCGGCGCGGGCGCGGCGAGCGGGAACGGCGCCAGGAGGGAGAGCCCGGGGAAGCCGGGAGGTCCGTCGCTCTCGGCCGGGCCGAAGCCCACCGCCATCAGGCGGTTCCCCGGGCAGCACTGCGGATAAATTGGCGTGAGTCTCCGGCCGGACGCGCAATGGCGCCGGCGGTGACCGCAAGCCATGCGTGCAGGTTTCGGGCCCGTCCGCGGCGGGCGCGCGCCTCCCGCCGCCCGCCGCGGCGGCGCCGCCCCGCCTCAGCCCCGCTCGAGCCGCGGGTCCGGCCGCGAGCGCAGCTCGTCGATGCGGGCGCGCACCTCCGCCATCAGCGCATCGCGCGTGGACTCGTCGTAGCCGGCCGTGGAGATCGGCTCGCCGAAGCGCACGAGGATCGGCCCGGAGCGGATGCGGAGTCCGCGCTTCGGCAGGATGCGCTGGGTGCCGAGCACGCCGACCGGGACGAGGTCGACGCCGTTGTGGAGCGCGAGCATGAACGCGCCCTTCTTGAACGGCAACAGCTCACCGCCGGTGCCGCGCGTGCCCTCGGGGAAGATGACCACGGAGCTGTTGTCCTCGCGGATGAGGCGGCCGGCCTGGTCCAGCGAGCGGATCGCGGAGGCCCTGTCCCCCCGGTCGACGGAGACGTGGCCGGCGACCTTCCACGCGGTGCCGAAGAGCGGGATGCGCTCGAGCTCCTTCTTGGCGACGAAGCGGTAGCGCTTCGGGATCTTCGCGGCCAGCGCGAAGACGTCGTACCAGGAGACGTGGTTGCTGACGAAGACCTGCGGTTCGTCGAGGCGGACGTTCTCGAGCCCCTCGACGTAGACCGGCGTGCCGCTGGCCCAGAGCAGCCAGCGCGCCCACGCACGCGAGGCGAAGTCGTAGATGCGCCCCTTCACGCGGAGCAGCGCGCAGACGATGACCAGCAGCCCGATCAGAACGGTGGATACGATGAGGTTGAGGCCGACCCAGAGCGAACGGATCACGTCTCCCGGTCCTGAAAGTGACGGAACCCCTGGATGTCGAGCGGGCGGAGCGCGCCGTCGGCGGCGCGGGCGACGACGCCCTCCCCTTCCCTCGCCTCGCCGATGCGCGTGAGCCGGAGGCCGAGCTCCGCCTGGAACGCGGCCGCGAGCGGGGCGACGACGCCCGGCGCGGCGGCGAAGACCAGCTCGTAGTCCTCGCCGCCGCCGAGCGCGAGCCGGAGCGCCGCGTCGGCGTCGCCGGCCACCGCCAGCGCCGCGGCGGCGACGGGCACGAGCCCGGGCTCGAGCACCGCCTGCACCGCGCTGGCCGCGGCCAGGTGGCGCAGGTCTCCGGCCAGCCCGTCGGAGAGGTCGAGCATGGCGTGGGGGATGCCCCGCCCGGCGAGCCAGCGCGCGGCGCGGACGCGCGGCTGCGGGCGCGCGAACGCCGCGCGCGCGCCGGCCGGCGGCGCCGTCCCGCGGCGCCACGCCGCGACCGCCGCCGCGGCCGCGCCCAGCTCCCCGGTCACCCACAGCTCGTCGCCGGGGCGCGCGCCCGTGCGCAGCACCGGCTCCCTCGCCTCACCCAGCACGACGACGTCGACGACGATCGGCCCCGGCGAGCGCGTCAGGTCCCCGCCGAGCACGGCGGCATCGACCGCATCGGCTGCGGCCCGCGCGCCCGCCATCAGCGCGGGCCCGATCTCCGCGTCGCCCTCCGCGAGCGCGAGCGCGACCAGGATCCCGATCGGCCGCGCCGCCATCGCCGCCAGGTCGCTGAGCGCGGCCGCCGCGGCGCGGTAGCCGATCTCCTCCGGCGCGAGCCAGTCGCGCCGGAAGTGGACGTCCTCGACCGAGACGTCGACGCTCGCGACGATCCCCTGGCCGCGCACGACCGCCGCATCGTCGCCCGGGCCGACCGCCACGTCGGCGCGCGCCACCGGCGGCCCCGCCGCCAGGAAGCGACGGATCAGGTCGAACTCGGCGCCGTCGCCGAGGCGGATGTTGCGCGTGGGAGGAGTCATCGCTTGGCGCGCGGCGCTCACCGCCAGCGGAGCCGCATCGCGCCCGCAGGCGTCGCGACCCAGACGTCGTCGCCGCGGGGAAGCACCGACCAGACCGGGCCGGCGGGAAGATCGGCGCCGACCGTGTACGACGTCCAGATCTGTGACCGCGGGTCGAAGTGGGCGACGCCGCGCGTGCCGCTCACCCAGAGCTGCCCGTCCGCGCTCGCCAGCCCGGTCGGCCGACCGATGCTGGCGAGCGTCGGGTCGCGCACCACGAGCCAGCTCGCGCCGTCGAAGCGGTAGACCGCGTCGGTCGTCGCCGCCCACACGCCGCCCGCGCCCGGCGCGGCCGCGAGCACCCGGCCGCGCAGCGCCGCGTGGTTCTCGGTGCCGGGCGCGGCGACCAACGCGGGGCGCTGCGGCTGCGCCGTCGCCCCGGCCGCCGCGGCGGCGCCGTCACGCGCGGCCGTGGAATCGGCGGCGGTGCGCCCGGCCGTGGAGTCGGCGGCGCCGGGGTGCACGCCGGCAGAGGCTGCGGCGCCGGCGCGCGCAACGGCGGAGTCCGCGGCCACCGGCCCGGCGGCCGCCGCGCCCGCGGTGGATGCGCCCGGCAGGATCCACAGCCCGGCGTCGCTCGAGACCCAGAGCGTGTCGCCGGAGAGCGCGAGCTGAGCGACGGCGTGCCCGGCGAGGAGCGGCGGCGAGGCGACGCGGCCGTCGTCGCCGAGGCGCGCCAGACCGTGCCGGGTGCCGGCCCAGACGCCGTCGCCCGCGGGCGCCAGCGCGGCGACGGCGGCGTCCGGCAGGCCGTCGGCCTCCTCGATGCGCTGGAAGCGCCCGCGCGCCCGGTCGAGCCGGTACAGCCCGTCGGCGGCGGCAAACCAGACCGCGGTGGCGGTCGGGAGCACGCGGTTCACGGCGCCCGCGGGCGCGTTGTCGAGGTCCGGCTCCCAGGTGCGCCAGCGCTGGAGGTCCTCGGATGCGCGCGTGACGCCGCGCCCCGGCCCGCGCCCGTCCGCGCCGAACCAGAGCGCGTCGCCGTCCGCCGCCACGCTGGCCACGCCGTACGACGGCACGCCGAAGCGCAGCCACTCCGGCTGCATCGTGCGCGAGTCGAAGCGCGCGACGTTGCCGCCGGCGGTGGCGACCCAGTACGTCGCGGGCGCGTCGGCGGCGATGATCGAGGTGATCGGCCAGCGGCGGCCGCGCTCGTCGAGCGAGAGCGTGCCGAGCGCGGAGCGGAGGTAGGGGTCCGCCTGGAGGAGCGGCGCGGCGTCGGAACCGGGGCTCCCGAGGCCCGGCGGCGCCTGGCCCGGCGGCACGGGCTCGAGCAGGAGCGAGCCGGACCGCAGCCGCAGCCACCCGCCGGGGGCGGCGAAGTAGACGTCGCCCGAGCCGTCCGGGGCCGTGACGATGCGGCGGATCGGCGCCGCCGGGCTCGTCGCCTTCCGGCTCCACTCGCCGAACGCGCCGCTGTAGGTGTAGATCCCGCCCGTGCTCGTCGCCATCCAGACGTCGTCGTGGAACCGGTCGTACGCCAGCGCCGTGGGGCGCTCGGCGGCCGGGAAGCCGTCCTCGACCGTGACCGGCGGGCCCCAGCGGCGGCCGACGACGTCGTAGACCTCGAGGCCGCCGTTCGTCGCCACGTACAGGTGGCGCAGATCGGTGGCCAGACCGTACGCGTCCGCGAAGCGCGTCACCAGCACGCGCTCCTCCGGGCGCCACTGCCGCCCGCTCTGCGCGCGCGCCGCGTCGGCGGCCACGATGCAGAGCGTGGCCGCCAGCAGCAGGACGCCGGATCTGCGGGCGCGTGCTCGACCCACGCGAGGCCTCGGTCGGTGTCGGTGTCGGGGGTCCGCCTGGCGTACCCGGAAGCCCACGGCCAGGGTCCGCGCTACCAGCGGGGCGGCTGGTCGAAGCTGACGAAGGGGAGCCCGAACGGCGCCCCGCTCGCGCCCGGCCGCGCGAACGCCGCGTGCAGGTGCGCCGACACGTCGCGCGGCGACAGCGAGCGGCCCCGCGCGGCGAGATCCGCCGCCCGCCCGGCGAAGAAGAGGCCGGCGCCCGCCGCGTCCCGCGTCGGGAGTCCCGCGGCCAGCAGGGCGCCGATCGTCCCCGAGAGCTGGTCGCCCATCCCCGCCGCGGCCACGTCCGAGGAGCCCGTCGTGTTCACCAGCAGCGGCGCGCCCGGCGCCGCCACGACCGACGGCTGCCCCTTGAGCAGCACGACGCACCCGGTCCGCTCCGCCAGCTCCCGCGCCACCTCCGGCCGCCGCGCCACGACGTCCGCCGCGCTCCCGCCCATGAGCCGCGCCGCCTCGCCCGGGTGCGGCGTCAGCACGATCGGCCGCGACGCCGCGTGCGCGCGCAGCGCCGCCCAATCCGCCGCCAGCAGCGTCAGCGCGTCCGCGTCCAGCAGCGCGGGCCGCCCCGCCGTCGCCTCCAGCGCCCGGTCCAGCGCCCGCCGCGCCGCCGCATCCGTCCCCATCCCCGGCCCGGCCACCAGCGCGTCCACGCCCGGCGGCAGCGCCCCCTCCCGGTCCACGAAGATCGTCTCCGGCACCAGCGACTCGAGGAT
>JADGGV010000245.1 GCA_019689775.1 Gemmatimonadota bacterium | reverse complement strand
GCGCAGATGCTGGCGTCCCCGCGGCGGGCCGCGCGCGCGGAGGCGGCCGCGGTGGAGGAGCGCGGCGCCGGCGCGGCGCCGGCGGAGGGGATGCCGCCGCGGCCGATCCTCGAGGCGGTGATGGACCAGATGCCGATCGGCGTCTGCATCGTGGAGGCGCCGTCGGGTCGGGTGCTGTACTGCAACGACGAGGTGGAGCGGCTGCTGGGGCGTCTGGCGCGCACGGCGCGGGAGTGGACGGAGTACGGGGAGTTCGGCGCCGTGCACCCGGACGGGCGGCCATTCGCGGCGGAGGAATATCCGACGGCGCGGGTGCTGATGACGGGGCAGCCGTGCCGGATCCCGGATCTGCGCTATCGCAGGAGCGACGGCGCCTGGGTCCATCTCGCGGTGAGCGCGGCGCCGGTGCGGGACGCGACCGGGCGGATGGTCGCCGTGGTGTCGCTGTACCAGGACGTGAGCGAGCGGCGGCGAGTCGAGGAGATGCTCCGGTTCCTGGCGGAGGCCGGGCAGGTCCTGTCGTCGTCGCTGGACTACCGGGAGACGCTGCGGCATGTGGCGGCGCTGGCGACCCAAACGCTGGCGGACTACTGCATCGTCGACGTGGTCGACGAGACGGGCGAGGTGCAGCGGATCTACGCCGCGCACCGGGACCCGGCGCGCACGCCGATCGTGGAGCGCTTCCTGGAGTACCCGCCGCGCCTGGATGACGAGCGCTTCGGCGTCCCGATGGTGCTACAGACGGGGAAGGCGCTGCTGGTGCCCCACGTCACGGACGAGACGTACCACGCGCTGTCGCAGGACGACGCGCATTACCGCATCCACGTGGAGCTGCACCCGCGCTCGGCGATCGTGGTGCCGCTGTCCGTGGGCGGGCGGGTGGTCGGCGCGCTGACGCTGGTGCGCACGGAGGCGGGGCTGCCGCCGTACAGCGAGCGGAGCCTGCGCACGGCGGAGGCGCTGGCGAGCCGGGCGGCGCTGGCGATCGAGAACGCGCGGCTGTACCGGGTGGCGCAGGAGGCGGCGCGGGAGCGCGAGGAGCTGGTCGCGATCGTCGGCCACGACCTGCGCAACCCGTTGAACACGATCGCCATGGCCAGCTCGCTGCTGGCGCTGGACTCGATCCCCGAGGAGAAGAAGCTGGCGCAGGCCGCCATCATCCAGCGCGCCGTGGACCAGGCGGGGCGGCTGATCCGCGACCTGCTGGACCTCACCCGCATCCGCGCCGGCGCGCTGACCATCCGGCCGCATCCGCTGGAGCCGGCGGTGCTGCTCGAGGATGCGCTCCAGCTCCTGCACCCGCTCGCGGAGATGCACTCGGTCGGGCTGCGGGTGGCGCCGCCGCCGCCACTGCCGAAGGTCGCCGCGGACCGCGACCGCGTGCTCCAGGTCTTCTCGAACCTGGTCGGGAACGCGCTGAAGTTCACGCCGGAGGGCGGCCAGGTCGTGCTCCGCGCGGAGGCCGGGGCGGGCGAGGTGCGCTTCGCGGTCGTGGACACGGGCCCGGGGATCGCGCCCGAGGACCTGGAGATGGTCTTCGACCGCTTCTGGCAGGGGAGCCACACGCTGCACCAGGGCGTCGGCCTCGGCCTGAGCATCGCGAAGGGGATCGTCGAGGCGCACCGCGGCCGGATCTGGGTCCAGAGCGAAGTGGGGGTGGGGACGAGCGTGTGGTTCTCGCTGCCGGAGGCGTAGCCGGCGCCGCGCCCGGCTACGCCTCCATCTCGGCGAGGCAGGCCCGCATCCACGCCAGCGCCTCGAGGTACGTCTGCGACGTGGCCTCGGCGCCGACGCCGGCGGCGCCGGCGATGCGGCCGACGCGGTCCCAGTCGCCGGCCTCGTAGGCCTCGGAGAGCTGGAGGACCCAGGCGAGGGGGCCGGATCGGCTCGTGAGGGCGGCGCGCGCCTCGGCGGCGAGCCGGACCTTCTCGAGCACGGTCAGGAGCGGCACGCCGAGGAGCGGCTCGAGGCACGAGAAGAGGCCGACGATGAACGCCTCGCCGGAATCGACGCGCGCGCTGGCCTGCTCGGCGATCAGCTCGCAGAAGCGCGCGCGGATCATCGCTTCACGGAGCAGCTCGGCCTTCGTGCCCCCGGCACGGCCGGCACCGGCGGCGAAGATGAGCGCGACCCAACGGTAGAGTGGGCCGCGGCCGAGCAGCCCAATGGCGTGCGGGATGGAGGAGACGGCGCGCGCGCCCACGGCGGCGGAGTTCGCCATCCGCAGGAGCTTGTAGGTCAGGCCGGGATCGACGCGGAAGCCCTCGACGATCTCCGCCTGGGGGACGGCGGGATCGCGCAGCAGGTTCATGAGCGAGAGGGCGCGGACGACGTCCGGCGAGAGGTCGTGCCCCTGGATCAGCTCCGGCTTACGGAAGAAATACCCCTGGAACAACTCGAAGCCGAGGCGCACGCAGCGGTCGCGCATGGCCTCGTCCTCGACCTTCTCGGCCACGAGGCGGGTGCGCCGCGCGCGCAGCTCGCGAACGAGCGCGTCGAGGGTGGCGACATCCGTGTTCATCACGTCCACCTTGACCAGGTCGACGTGGTCGAGCAGCTCCGCGCGCGGATCGCCGGGGATGTAGTCGTCCAGCGCTAGCTTGTAGCCCTGCGCGCGCAGCCGCTCGCATGCGCCGAGCACCTCGGCGTCCGGAACGAGATTCTCGAGGATCTCGATGACGACGCCGGCGGGATCGAGCAGCTCGACGACGCCGCCGACCAGGTGCGGGCGCGGCATGTTCAGGAACGCGATCCGGCCGTCGACGGCCTGGTCGAGCCCGACGCTCAGGACGGCGTCGACGATGACCGTGCTGGCCATCGTCTCGACGCCCGTGCCGGCCGCCTGGCCCAGGTGGTCGGGCGACCGGTAGAGGAGCTCGTAGGCCACGACCTGACCGGCCCGGTCGAAGATCGGTTGGCGGGCGAACAGCACCGACATTTTCGCGTCGTTGGGGGTGACCCGAGGAAGCGTGGCGGACGCGGAAACCGAACCGGCGTCCAATGTAGCGCCGCGCGGGGGATTTGTCGCGGGCCCCGCCGGGGTGCGGGCGGATCCCGCGGCCCGGGGGGTGCCGCGGGGTCGGCGTACACGGGTTTGCGGCACAGGCGCCGGCGGGACGGGTCTTGCAGCGGCGCGAGGCGCAGCGGAGCGACGACCACGTCTTCCGGGGGAGCGTGATGGACTCGCACCTGTGGTGGCAGCACGGCGTCGTCTACCAGATCTACCCGCGCTCGTTCCAGGACTCGAACGGCGACGGGATCGGCGACCTCGTCGGGATCGCCTCGCGCCTGGACTACCTCGAGTGGCTGGGGATCGACGCGATCTGGATCTCGCCGATCTACCCCTCGCCGATGGCGGACTTCGGCTACGACGTGTCGGACCACACCGGGATCCACCCAATCTTCGGGACGATGGACGACTTCGACCGGTTGCTGGCGGAGGTGCACCGGCGGGGGATGCGTCTGATCCTGGACCTGGTGCCGAACCACACCTCGGACCGGCACCCGTGGTTCGAGGAATCGCGGGCCTCCCGCGACAACCCGAAGCGGGACTGGTACCTGTGGCGCGACCCGGGGCCGGAGGGCCGCCCGCCGAACAACTGGCTGTCCGTCTTCGGCGGCTCGGCGTGGGAGTGGGACGAGCGCACGGGGCAGTACTACTACCACGCGTTCCTGAAGGAGCAGCCGGACCTGAACTGGCGGAACCCGGCGGTGCAGGACGCGATGCTGGATGTCATGCGCTTCTGGTTGGACAAGGGCGTGGATGGCTTCCGCGTCGACGTGATGTGGCACCTGATCAAGGACGCGCAGTTCCGCGACAACCCGCCGAATCCGCACTACCAGCCGGACGATCGGCCGTACGAGCGGCTGCTCCCGGTGTACTCGACGGATCAGCCCGAGGTGCACGACATCGTCGCGCGGATGCGGGCGCTGCTCGACACGTACGGGGATCGCGTGATGATCGGCGAGATCTACCTGCCGATCGACAAGCTCGTGCTCTACTACGGCGACGAGGGGCGCGGCGCGCACCTCCCGTTCAACTTCCAGCTCGTCGTGCTGCCGTGGAACGCGGGGGAGATCTTCGCCGCGGTCAGCACGTACGAGGCGTCGCTGCCGCCCGGTGGCTGGCCGAACTGGGTGCTCGGCAACCACGACCAGCCGCGGATCGCGAGCCGCGTCGGCGAGGAGCAGGCTCGCGTCGCCGCGATGCTGCTGCTGACGCTGCGCGGCACGCCGACGATCTACTACGGCGACGAGCTCGGCATGAAGGATGTGCCGATCCCGCTGGACCGGGTCCGCGACCCGCAGGGGATCAACTACGAGAACGCGGCGTTCAGCCGGGACCCGCAGCGCACGCCGATGCAGTGGGACGCCGGGCCGAACGCCGGCTTCACCACGGGCGAGCCGTGGCTCCCCGTCGCCTGGGACTGGCGGCGTAGGAACGTGGAGCGGCTGCGCGACGATCCCGACTCGATGCTGTCGCTCTACCGCCGGCTCATCGAGCTGCGGCGCCGCGAGCCGGCGCTGAGCGTCGGCGACTACGCGCCCGTCGCGGTCTCGGCGAACGTGATGGCGTTCCTGCGCTCGCACGGCGAGCGGCGCTTCCTCGTCGCGCTGAACCTGGGGCATCGCCCCGCGATCCTGGAATCGACGCCGATCCCGGTGGACGGCACGATCGTCGTCGGCACGCACGTGGACCGCGAGGGGATGCGGATCGCCGAGCGGCTGGAGCTGGACGGCGACGAGGGGTTGGTCGTGGAACTGGACTGAGCGGAGGAGGATGCCCATCGATCCGCGGGCGGGCCGGCCGGCGCCGCCGGAGTTGCTCGTCGACGTGCCGCGGCTGGTGACGGCGTACTACACGGAGCGCCCGGATCCGGACGACCCGGCGCGGCGCGTCGCGTTCGGCACGTCCGGGCACCGGGGCACGTCGCTCGCCGCGAGCTTCAACGAGGCGCACATCGCGGCGATCGCGCAGGCGATCGTCGAGTACCGGGCGGCGGCGGGGATCGACGGGCCGCTGTTCCTGGGCAAGGACACGCACGCGCTGTCGGAGCCGGCGTTCGCGACGGCAGTCGAGGTGTTCGCCGCCCACGGCGTGGAGCTGGTGATCGACGAGCGCCTCGGCCCGACCGCGACGCCGGTCGTCTCGCACGCGATCCTGGAGCACAACCGCGGGCGCACGACGGGGCTCGCCGACGGCGTCGTCATCACGCCGTCGCACAACCCGCCGGAGGACGGCGGCTTCAAGTACAACCCGCCGACGGGCGGGCCGGCGGACACGACCGTGACGCGCCGGATCGAGGCGCGGGCGAACGAGCTGCTGGCCGCGGCGCCCGCCGGTGTGCGCCGCGTGCCGTTCGCGCAGGGCCTGCGCGCGGCGACCACGCACCGCCACGACTACACCGGCCCGTACGTCCAGGCGCTGGCGTCGGCGGTCGACCTGGCGGCGGTCGCGGCGGCGCGGGTGCGGATCGGCGTCGACCCGATGGGCGGCGCGTCGCTCCCCATCTGGACGCCGCTCGCGGAGGCGTACGGCCTGGAGCTCGACGTGGTCAACGACCGCGTCGACCCCACGTTCTCGTTCATGACCGTGGACCGCGACGGCCGCGTCCGCATGGACTGCTCGTCGCCGTACGCGATGGCGGGGCTGATCCGGCTGAGGGAGCGCTTCGACATCGCGTTCGGCAACGACCCGGATGCGGACCGCCACGGCATCGTCACACCGAGCGCCGGGCTCATGAACCCGAACCACTACCTCGCCGTCGCCGTCTGGTACCTGTTCCGGAACCGGCCCGGCTGGCGCGCCGACGCGGCGGTCGGCAAGACGCTCGTCTCCAGCTCCATGATCGACCGCGTCGCGGAGGCGCTCGGCCGCCGCGTCGTCGAGGTGCCCGTCGGCTTCAAGTGGTTCGTCGACGGGCTGCTCTCCGGCGCGCTCGGCTTCGGGGGCGAGGAGAGCGCGGGCGCGTCGTTCCTGCGGTTCGATGGGACCGCCTGGACCACGGACAAGGACGGGATCCTGCTCGACCTGCTCGCGGCCGAGATCACGGCGCGCACCGGCCGCGAGCCGGGCGAGCACTACCGCGAGCTGACCGAGCGCTTCGGCGCGCCGGCGTACGAGCGCATCGACGCGCCGGCCACGCCCGCGCAGAAGCGGGCGCTCGCGAACCTCTCCCCCGAGATGGTCGCGGCCGACGAGCTGGCCGGGGACCCGATCCTCGCCAAGCTCACGCGCGCGCCCGGCAACGGCGCGCCGATCGGCGGCCTCAAGGTCCTGACCCGGCGCGGCTGGTTCGCCGCGCGCCCGTCCGGCACCGAGGACGTCTACAAGATCTACGCGGAGAGCTTCGAGGGCCCGGACCACCTCGCACGGCTGCTGGAGGAGGCGCGGGCGGTCGTGGAGTCGGCGTTTGGGGCGTAGGCAGGGCCGCCCGGGCTCGACGACGGGGGCGGGGGC
>JADGGV010000244.1 GCA_019689775.1 Gemmatimonadota bacterium | reverse complement strand
ATATCGGCGGCAGCGTCAGATGTGTATAAGACACACCACCCAACCCCACGCGCCGCCCCGGACCCGATGGGTCCGGGGCGCGTCTGCTTGAGAATGTCTGGCTCACCCAGACGCCAAGGGGGCGAGCCGGACGGGCAGGCCGGTCCGAAGGGACTCCTCGACAGCGAAGGTCGCCCGCGTCGTGACCACGAGCGATTCGAGCGGAATTGGCGGTGCACCGCCGGAGCGCACGGTTGCGAGGAATGCGTCCAACTCCTGGTCGAAGCCCTTCTCCTGTCGCTTCGCGGCGATGACGCGCTGCTTTCCACCCCGGCTCAAGGTCAGCTCGCGGAAGTCGTCCAGGACGCCGACGCCGCCCCCCCCGAACACTTCGACGCGTTCCTTCGGAAATCCCCGGTCGCCGCTCGAGACGTACGCAATGCTCGCCACGCTCCCGCCGCGCAGGCCAACGGTCGCGAGAACCGTGTCGCGCGGCGACTCGCCCCCGTGGTCCGCGGCGATGGCGTGGACCGAGATCGGCTCCTCACCGGTCAGATACTGCACGAGGTCGACGAAATGACACGCCTCGCCGATGATGCGTCCGCCGCCCTCCTCCGAGTCGTACAGCCAGTGGTTCGCGGGCAGCGGACCCGCGTTCACGCGGTACGTGACGGCGAGAGCGCCCACGTCGCGGAACCCGTCCCGCAGCGCCTGAGCGAGCGGGGAGAAACGCCGGTTGAAGCCGACGGCGAGGAGTCCGCCCGTCTCGCGCTGCGCGTCCAGGACCTCCAGCAGCCCGGCTTCATCGGTGGCCAGCGGCTTCTCCAAGAAAACCGCCTTCCCCGCGCGGAGCGCAGCGGCCGCGAGGCGAGCGTGGGAACCGTGTCGCGTGGCGATCACGACGGCGTCGATCTCGGGATCGTCGAGAATCGCGGCGGGCTCCGTGGTACAGAACCGGAAACCGAAGCGGTCGCCCGACGCCTTCGCGCTCACGCCCGACGCGGTCGCGATCCCGATCAGCTCGGCCAACGGGTGCTTCGCGAGCCTGGGGAGGAGAACGGTCCGACCGAAGCTTCCGGCGCCGATCACGCCGAGCCGAACGCGGCCCTGCCGGACGGGGCGCGGCGTCAGCCGAACGGTGCGCTGCGGCGCAGCGGAAGCGGCCGACGGATAGGTCAATAGGATCCCGAGGAAGGGTTCGCGGCGCACGCCCGTGATCAGCTCGTAGGCCTCCGGCGCCTGCTCGACGGCAAACCGGTGGGTTGTCATGCGGCCGGGGGTCACGAGCCCTCGACTGACCAGGCGCAGGAACTCCTCCAGGTTCCGTCGCTCGGTCCAGCGCACGTAGCCGACGGGGTAATCGTGCCCCTTCTCCTCGTACGCGGGATCGTAGCGCCCTGGGCCGTACGATCGCGAGATCCGAAGCTCCAGCTCCTTTCGGTAGTAAATCTCCCGCGGGATCGTCATGCCGACCGCACCCACGACCGTGACTCGCCCGCGGTCGCGACAGATCTGACCTGCGAGCTCGACAGGATCGTTGCTCGAGCTGGCCGCCGTGATGATCGCCGCGTCCGCGCCGCGGGAACCCGTCAGCTCCGCGACCGCCGCGTCGACCCCGCCGGAGCGGACCACCGCCCGCTCCGCCCCGAGATCGCGAGCGAGCTGGACCTTCTCCGGATCGAGGTCGATGCCGACGACCTGGCAGCCCGCGGCGCGCAGTAGCTGGACCGTGAGCTGGCCGAGCAGTCCGAGGCCGATGACTGCCACGACGTCGCCCACGTGGACGTCCGCGGTGCGGACCCCGTGCAGCGCGATCGCCCCCAGGGTCACGTACGCGGCGTCCTCGAAGGAGACCGGATCAGGGATCGCGACGACGAGGTTCCGAGGCACCACCACCAGCTCGGCGTGGTTCGCGTACCCGGCGCCCGCACACGCCACGCGCTGGCCCGGCGAGAACTCCGTCACGCCCGCGCCGACCTCCTCGACCACGCCGGCGCACGAGTAGCCGAGCGGTACCGGTTGATCGAGTCGGCTTCTCACGGCCTCGATGGTCGGCCCCAGCCCCTCCTTGCGGACGCGCTCGACGACCTGCCGCACGAGGTCCGGTCGCGATCGCGCCTTCTGAAGGAGCGATTTCTGCCCGAAATCCACCGCCGCCCGCTCCGTCCCGGCGCTGATGAGCGACGCGACATTCCGCACCAGCACCTGGCCGGCGCGCACCCCGGGCGCGGGCACCTCGGCGACCTGGAGCTCCCGGGAGCGGTCGTTCTGCAGGACTTGTTTCATGCGAGGGTAGATCCTCCCGCCCGCGCGGCCGACGACCCAGCCACCTCACCGGCGGGCTCGCGCCGCAGAACGAACTCGTTGCAGCCCAACCCGCCGGTGCGCTCGACGCGCGCCGGGGTGAACCCCCGCGCCGCGTAGAATTCCACGACGCGCTCCACGCTGCTCACCTCGTAGGGGTAGCCGCCGACCCAGTCGACGATGTCTCGCCAGCGGCTCATGCCACGGCGGCCCTGGTATCGGGTCCAGGAGTGTATGTATTCCATCGGGCGACCACTCAGCACCGCGCGGCCGAACGCCTTCACCTCGTACGGGAGCATCACGAGCACAGCATACGGCGCGCGGAGCGGAGGCGGCAGTTCGCAGTACCTCTTCTTCCGGCGCTGCCAGGCCACGCTCTCCGCGCCCATGTCGTTGTAGATCGCGATGAACAGGTAACCGCCCGGTGCGACGAGCGGCCCGACGTTCTCCAGGGCGCGCCACATATCGCCCGTGTGGTGCAGGACGCCCCAGGAATAGACGACATCGAAGGTGCCCAGGGACGAGACGTAGCGCGCATCGAGGATCGATCCTTCCTCGACGATCCAGCCCGGATCGTCCGGGAAGCACCGCCGGCGCAACTCACGGGTGCACGCGACCGAGTACGGGTCGTAGTCGAACGAATGCACGCTCGCGCCGAGTCGCCGCGCAGCCAGACTGAAGAGCCCGCTCCCGGACCCGACGTCGAGGAAACGCAGGCCCTCGAGGGTCTCGACGCCCAGCATCTCGCGAAGCGAGCGCTCGGCCTCCCGGATCCGCTCCTCGGAGAGCAGCGCCAGAAAGCGCTGCCAGTTCTTTCCGAACTCGAACCGCTCTCGCCGCGCGACCTCTTCCGCGTGCATCATCTCGTCACTTCCTCAGGTCCAGGACGGCGCTTCGCGCGCGAGCCGGATCATGCGTGCGCAGCGCCCCGGCCACGATTCCGAAGCCATGGCAAGCGCCGCCGCTTCCCGCGCCGCGCGGCTGGGGCGCGCGTCGAGGAACGCCCGGACGCCGGCAATGAACGCATCGCCATCCGCGGCGATCCGTACCATCGGGTTGTCGGCGAGCAGGCGGATCTCCGGGAGTGCGGTGGCCACCACGGGCAGGCCGGCCGACAGGTATTCACGCAACTTGATCGGATTCACGGCCGCTGTCAGCTCGTTCATGACGAACGGGATCAGCGCTACGTCGAAGGCCGCGGCATAGGCCGGTAGTTCCGCGTAGGGCTTCTGGCCGAGGAACCGGATGTTCGGCTTGCGAGCCAGAATCTGCGTGTCCGCCTGTACCTTCCCGATCAGCACGAGCGTCGCGTCGGGGAACGCATCCGCCAGCCGCGCGAGCAGGTGTTGATCGATCCACTCGTGGATGAGCCCAAAGAAGCCGAGAACCGGACCGGCGATGTCGGCGATGTCCGCGGGACGCGGCAGCTCCTCGGTCGCCGCTCGTGCGAAATGCGCCCACTCGACCCCATGGCGGATGAGGTGCGCGTTCGGCGTGAACGCGAGGCAGTCCTCCAGCAGCTCCTGCGAGGACGCGAAGACGACGGATGCCTGCCGGCACAGGGCCTCGTGGCAGGCCCGCATGACCGCCGCGTCGTAATCTGCGAACGCCCACCACCGGTCGACGCAATGGTAGACGAGGCCGGCGCGCGGCAATCCCGCCAGGTACGGGACGACGGTCGGTGTGTAAACCCACAGCAGCGGAGGCCGATCGAGCCGGAGACGGCGGAGCGCACCCCGGATCGAAAAGCGGTAGGCGGCGGCATTCGCCCGCCGGGCCCAGTCGCTCCCCGGCAACGGGATGCTGAGTGGGCTCAGCACGTGAAGCCTCGGGTGGACCTCGCGCAGCCCGCCGGCGGCGCGACGGACCCGACTCCACATGCGCCGGAGATCGGTCGTCTTCGAGAGCTGCGGCCGGCGCATCCCACTCGACTCGACCCAGAGGACGTCCGTCTCCTCGGCGTACGTCCGCATGATGTGGTGCTTGCTGGTCGGGTCGCCGCGCCAATCGTTCGCGAAGCAGACGATCGGCGGTGCGCCGCGAAGGTCTTCGCGCAGCTCCGCGAGCGCTTCCTCGAGGCCGCTCACCCCGCTCGACGCGTTCATCGGCCGGCCAAGAACGTCACGATGACGCTCACCGGCAACGCGAGCTCGCCGGCGGCGGTGATGCAGGGCCGCGCGACACGCACCCCGTAACGGTCGCTCATGAAGGACTCCTCCACCCTGGGTTCCATCGCGGCGGGCACCTGGAGCGCGATCCGCACCGCGGGCGACCCGGGGAGCAGGAACTCGTACGTCCCCGGGCCGGTGCAGCGCCACTCGACGAGCGTCGGCGCGAGATGCAGCCGCCAGGTGATCGACTCGCGACCCACCCCATCGATCGTGTCGACGACCTGCCACTCCCCGTCCGCGATGTCAACGGTGATCGCGCGGCGACACACTGCCCGCGAGGGACGGTGCGCGTAGCCGTAGTGCACCCCCTCGAACCGCAGCTCTGTCGCCGTCTGCGTGCACAGGACGCATCGCGCCCGCGTCCGGTCCGCAAGCACCCGCCACGGCCGGTCGACCCGGATCGGATTCTGCTCCTCCGAGCCGACCTGCACGACTCCGTGCGCTGCGCTGCTCCGGAAGGCAAAGCGCGCGGCCAGGTCCCGCGTGTACGCGTATGTCCCACTGTCCGCGACGACTCGACGACCGCCGAGCACGAGCTCGAACGCGAGCTGGTCGGCATGGTCGTGACTGCCGGCGCCGTTCAGCCCCACCGCGCCGCAACGGATGATGGCGTGGTCGCGCTCTTTCCGCAGAACGTAATAGCCGCCCTGCGGGAATGCGATCGCGCCCTCCTCCACGGACTCGGGCCAGAAGCGCTCGGGCAGGCCCAGCGCGTGCCGCCGCGGCTCGAGCAGGCCCCGAGCGGAGACCGCGTGTAGGCGGCCGTCGTCCGCATCGCCAAGCATCGGAGCCTCGCCGCTGTCCGGAAGATACTGCCGGATGAAGCGGTACATCGACCGCACGCGCGCCTCGTACTCCGCGCCCGCGGCGCCCGGCACGTTGAGCCGGAGCAGTTCCCCGCCGTACGCGAAGAATTCCGTGACCAGCCGGTGATAGCCGAGCGCCGCCTCGAAGGAAACTCCGTCGTCGTGGACCTGATGGCAGATCTCCCGCGCCAGGATGCGCGCGCCGCGACGCAGCCAGCGCTCACCCGCCGGATCCCCGCGGAACAGCACTCCGAGATAGACCAGACCCAGGCCGTCGGCGACGTAATGGTTGCCACGGTAGACCGGATGCCATTCGGGGTGCCGCTCCAGGAAGAGCCCACTGGCGTAGAGGTTCCCAAGGAGGCGCGCCCAGAAACCGTCCGGGATCTCGACGGCCGGGCCGAGCAGCACCGTGGCCAGCACCCAGTTCGCCGACCGGATCGCGACGTCCATCGGCGAGGCCCAGTGCGGCCCGAGCCCGACCGGGTTATCCGCGATCCACGATTCCACATGCCGGACGAACGTCTCGCGGTACGTCGAATCCCCCGTTGCCCAGTAGGCTCGCGCCAACGCCAGGAAATAGTAGCAACGCGACAGCTCCCAGACGGTCCGAATGTCCGACCCGTCGTCCCGCTGGATGCGCAGGCGGTGCGAAGGCACGAGCGGCCACTCGTAGCCGCTGTACAGGTCGCGCCGCCAGGCCCAGCACGGCCCCGAAGGCTCCGTCCGTGCCGCGAGTATCGGGAGCCTGCCGCGCACCGCGTCGCGGGCGAAATCCAGATCTTCGGCCTCACACGTCCGCCGCGCCCAATCGACCGCATCCTCAGTCGCGATCCAGAAGTGCCCGGCTCCCGGCCGACGCAGCCATTCCCGGAGCGTCCACCCGTGACTTCGCCACCGCCGAGCCCACACGGCACCCCGCCGCGCCGCCCGGCGCGGCCCACCGGTGGCATCATCGGCGCCACGAAGCAACCGTCGCAGCCCGAGCACGGCAGCATCCCAGGCCGTGAACCGCGCCGGCCCCGGCGCCGACGGCCCGTTCACGCGCAGCTCTCCCGGCCCAGCCTCATGCCGGCTCTTCAGCTCGAAGACCCCACCCATCCGGTGCGGCTCCTCGCTGTTTCACATGGGTAGCGGCTGGAGGGGGAGCTTGCCGGCGAGGAGGTAGATGATGCACTTCAGGTTGCGCGTGGAGCGGTCGCCGCGC
>JADGGV010000243.1 GCA_019689775.1 Gemmatimonadota bacterium | reverse complement strand
GATAACCGACACAATGAAATCCCTCTCCCCGGTCTCCCGCCCCCACCGCCCGAACCCATCTCTGCGCCCTCTGTGATCTCTGTGGTTTAAAAAAAAGCGCTGTCGAACGCCCGCGACGGTTCGTGCCGCCCCGCGCATCGACCCTCGCGGTGGACCCCGCGATCTCCTGGTGCGGCTCTCGCAGGAGCCCTCGGATGCGGAGGCGTGCGCTCGCCGCGGGGCCGTCGCCGGGTGCGGCGCGCGGGGGCCTCGCGCTCGCGTGGGTGGATGACGGGAAGGAGCGGGTGAGGGCGATGAGCGAGACCGATGCGATGGAACGGGCGGCGGGGTTGCCGGAGACGATGACGGCGGTCGGGATCGAGCATTACGGCGGGCCGGACCGGCTGGAGCTGATGGAGATGCCGGTCCCGGTCCCGGCGCCGGGGGAGGTGCTGGTCCGTGTCCACGGCGCGGGCGTCGGGATCTGGGACGTCGGCGTGCGGAGCGGGCATTGGGACATGGAGCGGCCGCTTCCGCTGGTGCTCGGGCTGGAGGCTTCGGGCGTCGTGTTCCGCGCGGGGAGCGAGGATTCGGCGTTCCGTGAGGGCGACGCCGTGATCGCGTACCTCTACCCGCTGCCGTACCAGGGCGCGTACGCCGAGTACGTCCTCGCGCCCGAGCGCTACCTGGCCCCGGCGCCGACGCGGATCGGCCTGATCGAGGCGGCCGCGCTTCCGGTGGCCGGCATGACGGCGCACCTGGTGCTCACGGACATCCTCGACATCCAGCCCGGCGAGACGGTGCTCGTGACGGCCGCCACCGGCGGCGTCGGCACGCTGGCGGTGCAGATGGCACGGGAGCTGGGCGCGACCGTCGTCGCCACGGCCGGACGCGAGTCGAGCCGGGAGTACCTGCGCGGCCTCGGCGTCGAGGAGATCGTCGATTACCACGACGAGGACTGGCCGGCGCGCGTGTGGGAGCTGCACCCCGGCGGCGTGGATGCCGTCCTCGAGGGCGCCGGCGGGACGACGGCCGAGCGGGCGGTCGCGGCGCTGCGCGACGGCGGCCGCATGGCCGCGCTCACGGAGGACGTGCCGTCGGAGTCGTCGCGCGACATCCGCGTGCTCCCCGTCGCCACCGAGGCGGATGGGGAACGGCTCGCGCGCATCTCGCGCATGGTCGACGAGGGGAAGCTGGAGGTGCGGGTGCAGGAGGTGCTCCCGCTGCGCGAGGCCGCCCGCGCGCACGAGCTGGTGGAGGCGCGCCACGTCCACGGCAAGATCGTGCTCGACGCGGGGGCCGAGCGGGCGGCGTAGGCGGCGATGCCGCGGGCGTGCGTGCGGCCCGGGCGCGTCGACCCGCGGCTGCCGCCGACGGCGGGGGACGGCGCGGCGCGCCGGGAGACGTCCTCAACACGGAGGAGCGCATGAACGCGTGCCGGCACCTCGACCAGATCCGGGACGTGCGGCCGAGGACGCCCGAGGGGTGCGAGGAGTGCCTCCGGACGGGCGACCGCTGGGTACACCTGCGCCTGTGCGCCACGTGCGGCCACGTCGGCTGCTGCGACTCGTCGAAGAACAAGCACGCGACGCAGCACTTCCACGCGACGTCGCACCCGATCGTGCGCTCCCTCGAGCCGGGCGAGGACTGGGGGTGGTGCTACGTGGACGAGGTACAGCTCTGGCCGTTCCCGGCGGGAGGCTGACGGGCGAACAGCGACGCCGGCAATGACGGAGCGGCTTGGCGTCGGTCGCTCCATCGGGGGCCACGCCGCGGTCACGGCACGCGATGAGCCCGGAACGACGATCTGCCTCGTGCCGCCGGCGCCGGCCGAAATTTCAGCGGCGATCGGCTGTTACGGTGACCGAGAAATGGAACGTCGTATCCTTGACGGTGGGAGACCCGGCGAGGTGGCGGATTGCCACGTCGTAGGTGCGTGCGGCGGCCCCGAGAATAATTGCCATGATCCCTGCAACCGTCTCCTCGTGGTCCGTGCGTGCCGGGTTCTCGGCAATAACCCCGCTGAGTGCGGGACAGGGGGCGCGGCCGTCGCGTGGCCGGCACGTCTGGGCGCTTGGCGGACTGCTCACCTCCGGACAGTTCGCCGTCGAGGCCTGGCGTCGTTCGTCCACTTCCTCGGGCGTCCGACGCACCGAATCCGCCACGCGCCGCGGGCAAGCGAGGCGGTGTCCGATCGCGTGCGGTATGCGCCCCCGATCCGCCAGCGGCGCTCGAGGCGGGGGCGCGCCTGGCGGATCCGATGCGCCAGGCAGCCGGAATCCGCCGACCGTGCGTCCGCGCCTCACGCTTGGCGGGTTCTGCGCGCCGGCGCCGGACAATCGTGGCGGCCGAGCCCGGCTGTGGCGGCGCCGCGTCCGTAGCGCGCAGCCGGTCCTCCGCGACGGAGCCACACGGCCAGAGCCGCTTCCGGGCCCCTTGTCCGCGCTCGGCCAATTGGCCAGATTGCAAATGCCACATGGCTAAGCGGAGGGAGGTCGATGGTTCAGCGCGTCCGCGAAGACAAGAGGTCGGGTGTTGCCATGCTCAGTGTGCTCGGGGAGGCGACCGCCGAGGCGGTGACGGCCGTCCGGGGCGGTCTTCCCGTCGAGCTCGTCGACCAGGTTCTCGAGACGCACAAGCTGGAGCCTCAGGAGGTCTACCGGCTCGTGATCTCCGAGCGCACGTTGCGGCGCCGCTGGGCGAAGGAGGCGCCGCTCACGGCGCACGAGTCCGACCGCCTCGCGCGCGTTCTTCGCATCGTGAGCCGCGCGGAGGCGGTGCTCGGAGACGAGGCGAAGGCCCACCGTTGGCTCCGGCGGGAGAATCGGGCGCTCGATGGGCGCCGGCCGATCGACCTGCTGGACACGGACGCCGGTACGCAGCTCGTGGAGCGTACGTTGGGCCGCCTCCAGCACGGCGTCTATAGCTGATGCGCCTGTACCGGATCGCGAGCGCCCCCTACGCCAGGCTCGACGGCGAGGGGGCGCGTCTTTATGGCGGTCGCTGGAACTCGCGGGGCGTCGCCGTCGTCTACGCCTCTACCACGCTCTCCCTGGCCGCCCTCGAGTATCTGGTCCATACAGACATCGACAACGTGCCGGGCGACCTGGTGGCGCTGACGATCGACGTTCCGGATGAGGCGCCTGTCGAGGAAGTCGCGCTCGAGGAGCTGCCGGATGGCTGGCGCACGGGCGTGGACCATCCTGCCTGCATTGCCCGGGGCGACGACTGGATCCGGCGCGGCAGCGCGCTCCTCCTGAGGGTCCCGTCCGCGGTGATCCCCATCGAGTTCAACGGGCTGCTGAACCCCGTGCATCCGGCCGCGGCGGCGTTAACGGTGGTCTCCGAGCCGTTCGCGTTCGATCCTCGGCTACTGAGCCGGTAATTGGGGGCGTCCCGGCCCGAGGTTCGAAGTCGGGCCCGGGTGGCGGCGTGGGAGAGGGAAAGAGTGGGGAGCGTGCGACTCAGGCGCCGGGCCCCTTCTCGACGCTCGCGCCGTCCGCCGCCTGGCAGACGTAGCACTCCGCGCGCAGGCCGGTCAAGGCCGCGTAGCGGCGGCCGACCTCTGCGACGAACGCCGCCGCGGCATCGGCGTCCACGAGCGCGACGGCGCAGCCGCCGAAGCCGGCGCCGGTCATGCGCGCGCCGTGGCACCCCGGCTGCGCCCGCGCGATCTCGACGATCGCGTCCAGCGCCGCGTTCGTGACCTGGAAGTCGTCGCGCAGGCTCGCGTGGCTGGCGTCCATCAGGCGGCCGAGCCCGGCGACGTCGCCGCGACGCATCGCGTCCGCCGCGCGCAGCGTGCGGTCGTTCTCGGTGACCACGTGGCGCGCGCGCCGGTGCGTCACCGGGTCGAGTCCGGCGGCGCGCTCGCGGAACCCGTCGAGCGCGACGTCGCGCAGCGCCGCAACGCCGAAGTGGCGCGCCGCGGCCTCGCACTGGCGGCGGCGGTCGTTGTAGGCGGAGCCGACCAGGCCGCGGCGCGTGCCGGTGTCGAGCACGACGACGGCGGCGCCGTCCGGGAGCGGGGCGGGCTCGATCGCGAGCGAGCGGCAGTCGATCAGGAGCGCGTGCCCGGCGCGCCCGGCGGCGATCACCGTCTGGTCCATGATCCCCGAGGCGACGCCGATCCACGCGTTCTCGACGCGCTGGCCGAGGCGGGCCATTTCGAGCGGGCGCCACGGCAGGCCGCCGGCCGCCGCGAACGCGCGCAGCGCGGCCAGCTCGACGGCCGCGGAGGAGGAGAGGCCGGCGCCGCGCGGGACGTCGCCGGCCATCACGCCCTCCCACCCCGCCGCCGTGAGGCCGGCCTCGCGCAGCGCCCAGGCGACGCCCTTCACGTACTCGCCCCACCCCGCGCCGGTGCGCCGGACGGCGGCCGGCTCGAGCACTAGCGTCTCGTCGTAGTCGAGCGAGCGCAGCACGACACGCCCGTCGCCGCGCGGGCGCAGCGCGATGCGCACCTCGCGGTCGATCGCGATCGGGAGCACGAAGCCGTCGTTGTAGTCCGTGTGCTCGCCGATCAGGTTGACCCGGCCGGGCGCGCGCACGACGAACGTCGGCGCGCCGCCGAAGCGCTCGGCGAACTCCCGCTCGACGCGCTCGCGCACGCCCGCCGCGCCGGCCCCGCGGCCCGGCGGCGTCCCGCTCCGCCGCTCCCCGGCGCGCCCGCTCCGGCTCACGCCCGCGCCTCCGTGTCCCGCGCCGTGGCGTCCCGCGCCACGGCGTCCCGCGCCGCGACCGCCGCGCGCAGCCGCTCGGCCGCCTGCTCCGGCGTCAGGTCCCGCTGCGCTTCGCCCAGCATCTCGAAGCCGACCATGAACTTCCTGACGGTCGCCGAGCGGAGGAGCGGCGGGTAGACGTGGGCGTGGAGCTGCCAGTGGGCGACGTCGCCTGTGTCCCACGGCGCGCCGTGCCAGCCCATCGAGTACGGGAACGGCGTCTCGAACAGGGCGTCGTAGCCGGCGAGGAGGCGCTTGAGGACGGCGGCCAGCTCGTCGCGCGCCGGGTCGTCCAGCTCCGGGAGGCGGTGGACCGGGCGGCGCGGCAGGAGCAGCGTCTCGAACGGCCAGACCGCCCAGAACGGCACGACGACCAGCCAGTGCTCGCCCGCGACGACGACGCGCTCGCCGCGCGCGGCCTCGAGCGCGGCGTACTCGGCGAGGAGCGGGCGGCCGGTGCGGGCGTGGTGCTCGCGCTGGCAGCGATCCTCCTTGGCCGGCTCGGTCGGGAGTGTGTCCAGCGCCCAGATCTGGCCGTGCGGGTGCGGGTTCGATGCGCCCATCGCCTCGCCGCGGTTCTCGAAGACCTGCACCCAGCGATACGCCCGCCCCAGCGTTTCGGTCTCCTCGGCCCAGACGTCGACGACCTGGCGGATCTCGTGCGTCGCCATGCGCGACAGCGTCAGGTCGTGCCGCGGCGAGAAGCAGACGACGCGGCAGGTGCCGCGCGCCGGCTCCGCGCGCAGGAGCGTCGCGTCGGCATCGCCGCCCGCCGAGGCGGCGCGCCCGCGGGCGGGCGGCGGTGGCGCGTCCGGGAGCAGCGCGGGGAAGTCGTTCGTGAAGACGAACGTCGAGGTGTAGTGGGGCGTTCGCTTCCCGTCCGCGCGCACGTTCCCCGGGCAGAGGTAGCAGCCGGGGTCGTAGGCCGGGCGGCTGGCCGGCGCCACGCGCTCGACCTGCCCCTGCCAGGGCCGGCGCACGCGGTGCGGCGAGACGAGCACCCAGTCGCCCGTCAGCGCGTTCCGCCGCCGATGCGGATGGTCGGCCGTCCAGAGGTCCGCCTCCGCCGGCTCCGGCGTCGTCGGGTTCGTCATGGCTCCGTGTTCGCTGGCGATCGGCCGGGCTCGAGGCGGAGCCGCGCGGCGCCGTATCTCACGGACCTATCGCTCCAGGCCTTCGTCGTCCGATCCCAAGGCCGACCGCGGGCATCCCGCGCCGCGGCCGGCCGCAATGTGCTCGGCGCCGCCGTCGCGGTCTAGCCGTGCGCCTCCGGCGCGGCCGTCGGCACCGGCGCGCGCGCCGAGTCCGCGGTCATCGCGGGCCGATCCTTCGGGACGGACGGCAATCCACCCCGCGTGACCACCAGCACCGCGTTGCCGAGCGCGGCCAGTCCGGCCACTCCCACGACGATGCCGATCCGCCGCTTGATCTTCCGCGCCCGATCCCGCATGGCCCACCTCCAACGGTCCAACCGATCCCACGAGCGGCGCGGGGCCGCTCCGGCGCGCGGGTCCGCCCGCAGCGCCGACCGCCCCCCGCCGCCCGGGCCACTACGCCGGCCGCGAGGGCGGAGTTTCGGGAATCTAGCCAGGCGTGCGCGGGCGGCCTGGGTCGTTCGACCCGTTCGTCCGGACTCAGCGGCCGCGGAGCCGGCCGAGCCAGCCGCGCCAGCCGCGGTCGGAATCGGGGTCGGGGTCGTCCCGGGGCGCGCGCCGCTCCGGCTCGGCCGGCTCCTCCGGCTCGGCCGGCTGCGGCGTGCGGCGGGGGC
>JADGGV010000242.1 GCA_019689775.1 Gemmatimonadota bacterium | reverse complement strand
AGCCGTAGGGGAACCTGCGGCTGGATCACCTCCTTTCTGGAGCCCTCGAGTAGACCCGGCGCAAGCGCGCCAGCGTCGAAAGAGACTCGCAGGTCGCCCCACACGGACGTCTCGACCTCGATTGCCGACTCGGAGAGCCGGCCGCCGCTGGCGACCGGCTTTTCGTTCGCCCTCGGGCGGATCGCCGCCGCGCCGCGGCCGGTTGATCGACGGGGGAGCGGTGGTTAGATTTTCGCCGGAGCGGGCCTGTAGCTCAGGTGGTTAGAGCGCACGCCTGATAAGCGTGAGGTCGGACGTTCAACTCGTCCCAGGCCCACTTGGTCGAACGAGGCCACGCCGTCGCTGACGGCGTGGCCTCGTTTGTTTCGGGTGCGCGGCAGAGGCCGGAGGTGCTGCCGCTCCGAGGCTGGGAAGGAGTCCAGCGCTGCGCGATGGCCATAGCGGCGGCGGGACGTCGCGCCGCGCGCGTACCGGTAGCCCGCACGCCGCAGGGACGTCGATTGTAGGTGCCGGCGCGAAGGGCCGTGTGCCCTGGCGTCAGTCGTAGACGCAGACGAAGTGCGTGGCGCGCGGCGGCAGGCGGGCCCGGCTCGAGGCCGGTCTCCTGGGCGATGCGCGCGGGCGGCTGGCCCGGCGGCCGAGGTTCCGACGTTTCGGGAGCGGCGGACGGGCGCACGGCGGACGTCGCGGCCCAGATGCCGAACTCGGCGCCGCGCGGCTGCCCGTACGACCCGCGGAAGCCGGCGGCGATCCAGCGGTCGGGGCGCGTCCAGACCGTGATCTCGGCGTAGTGGGCGAGCGGCCAGAGCGTGGGCCGGACGGTGTCCGCCTGCCCCAACGCGACCGCGAGCGCGTCGCGGAGCCGGCGGACGTCGATGGTATCCGCGCCGTGCGGGGCCGGCTGCTCGATCTCGATGCGGATCGCCCCGAGCACGCACTCCTCGAGCGGGGCGCTGTCCGCGCTCGCGACCGACGGCAGGACCGGCTGCGCGGGCATCGGCGGCGGATAGAAGAACGCGGCGCGCACGACGGTGCGGCCATCGGGGAGGCGGAAGCGCCGGCGCGCGAGGACGCACCAGTCGCCGTCGAGGTCGCTCGGGTCGAAGCTGCGCGGGGTATGGCCGTCGGCCAGCTCGACGCTGTCGTCGACGTTCGCTCGCAGCCACCGCGCCGGGGTGAGCGCCGGATCCAGGCGGGCGATCTGCGCCGCCGCGGCGGCGGCGAAGTCGCCGGAGTCCGGTGCGGCGCGGAGCGGCAGCGAATCGGGAGCCGCGGCGGAGGGGCGGCTCGCTTCGCCCGTCGTAGCGACCCACATGTCCGGGATAGCGAGCGGGCGGGCGGTCGTCGGCGCCGGCGGTGAAGCCGGCTTCGCCGCGGCCGACGGCGAGTGACCGGCGCGCGGCGGCGGGGCCTGCCCGCAACCGGCGAGCAGGAGGATTCCGAGCGGTGCGAGGCGCCGGGCAACCCGCGGGCGCATGGCGTCGGCCGGACGGCGGGTGGTCGCTATCCTGTCCGCCCCACGATACGCTCGGGACTTCGATCGGACCAGCTACGCGGGCGCCGCACAGCGAATCCTCGCGGACACCTGACGGCGCCGGCATCCGCGGCTACGCGCGGCCTCGCGGCCGCGCCCGAAGCCGGGCGCGCTTCGTGCGGCGCTTCGCGGGTGGCGTCTGCGAGCAGGGCCGCCGCCCACGCGTCGGCTCACGCGCCGGATGACGGCCACCCGAGCGACGGCGTGATCCGCACGCTGCCCGCGGGATTCACCACCCCGACCGCCCGAGCGCGTCACGGTCCAGTCTCGCGTCGGCATCGAACCGATCGTCCCCGCGAGGCTCGCGGCCGCTGCGCCGACCGAACCCTCCACCGGACGGACCGCGACGTCGAGGTCCCGCCCGTGGCCTCGAGGAAGGTATCATGAGCGACCAGCCCTTTATCTCCCGAGGATTCCATGGCCGCCGGCGGCCGCGGGCGACGGCCGAGCGGCTCCCGCCCGGGCAGTACGAGACGCCGGACTTTCCGGTGCTCTCGGCCGGCCCGACGCCGCACACCCCACTCGAGCTGTGGGATTTCACCGTCCGTGGTCCCGGCGGCGCGGAGGCGCGCTGGACGTGGGACGAGTTCGCGGCGCTGCCGCACGAGACGGTCACCACGGACATCCACTGCGTGACGAAGTGGTCGAAGCTCGACACGGTCTGGGAGGGTGTCTCGATCGACATGCTCCTCGCGGAGGCGGCGGCCCGGGGCGTCGCGGAGGCGCCGTTCGTGCTCGCGGTGTCGGACGGCGGCTACACGACGAACCTGCCGCTCGCGGATGTGACCGGCGGGAAGGCGTGGGTGGCGGTGACGTACGACGGTGCGCCGCTCGCGCCGGAGCACGGCGGTCCGGCGCGCCTGCTCGTGCCGCACCTCTACTTCTGGAAGAGCGCGAAGTGGGTGCGGGAGATCCGCCTCATGGAGCGCGACGAGGCGGGCTTCTGGGAGTCGCTGGGCTACCACAACTACGGCGACCCCTGGCGCGAGCAGCGCTACGCCGGCGACCCATGAGCACCGTATCGGCCCCGGCGCGCCCGCGGGCGATCGCGTGGCGCCTCGCGAGCGTCGCGGAAGTGCGGGCGGAGACGGTGACGACGCGGACGCTCGTGCTGGATGTGCCGGGATGGCCGGGCCATCGGGCGGGGCAGCACGTGGACGTGCGGCTGACGGCGGAGGACGGGTACCAGGCGCAGCGAAGCTACTCGATCGCGTCGGCGCCGGAGACGCCGCGGCTCGCGCTGACGGTCGAGCGGCTGGAGGACGGCGAGGTCTCGCCGTACCTGACCGACGTGCTTCGGCCGGGCGACCGGCTCGAGCTGCGCGGGCCGATCGGCGGCTACTTCGTCTGGGACGTTACGCTCGGCGGACCGCTCCTCCTCGTGGCGGGCGGGTCGGGGATCGTGCCGCTGATGGCGATGCTGCGCCACCGCGCGGCCGTGCTCCAGCACGCCGACGCACGCGCGCGGCACGAGGTGCCGGCGCGGCTGCTGTACTCGGCGCGGCGTTGGGACGACGTGATCTACCGCGAAGAGCTCGCGCGCCTGGCCGAGGGCGACGAGACGCTCGAGGTCGCGCTCACGCTCACGCGCGAGGCGCCGCGCGGGTGGACCGGGTTCCGCCGGCGGATCGACAAGATGATGTTGGCCGAGGTCGCCTGGCCGCCGGCGGAGCGGCCGCGCGCGTTCGTGTGCGGCCCGACGCCGCTGGTGGAGGCGGTCGCGGCCGCGTTGGTCGAGCTGGGGCACGACCCGGCGCGGGTGAAGACCGAGCGCTTCGGCCCCACGGGCGGCTCGGCGTAGCCGACGTCGTCGTCGCGTGGGCGCGGAGAGGGAGGGAGCGATGGACGGAGGGTCGGCGACCCGGCGGCAGGCCGTGGACGAGGCGATGCGGCTGGACGGGAACGCGGCGGCCGGGATCCTGAGCGAGGTGTTCGTCCCGGACCTGACGACGGCGCGCGCGGCGTGCGCGAGCTGTGGCGCCATCCGCGAGGTGGGCGCCCTGTTCGTCTACGCGCACGGCATGGGCACCGTGCTGCGCTGCCCGAGCTGCGGCGCCGCCGTCCTGCGCGTGGCGCGCACGCGAACGCGGCTGTGGTTCGACGCGACCGGCGCGCGCCTCCTCGTCATGACGGCCGCGGAGTAGTGGGCGAGGCACGGCCGGCTGGGAAGGCGGCTTACGAATGCGGCGATGAGAGCGGCTACGAATGCGCCTTGCGGACGCGGCTGCGACTGCGGCCGCGACTGCGGCTCCGAATGCGGCTGCGAAGGCGGGATCGGGCGGGCGCGCGGGCAGCAGCTCGTCCGGCGGGCGTCCGCGTCAGCCGCGGTCCGGGGGGGCGGCGCCGCGCCGCAGCTCCCGGTCGAGGAGCCAGACCGTGACCTGCTGGAGGACGACGAGCACCGCGGTGATGGCGAGGGCGATGGCGAAGAGGGCGAGGTTCCTGGCGTTGCCGGCGCGGAGCGCGAAGCCCATCGCCGTCGCCACGGCGGGCGGGTGGACGGCGTCGAGGAGGAGCATCGCGGCGATCGTGGCGACGACGGCGGCCCCGGCGGCGAGGTAGCCGGGGCCGAGGAGGTCGTAGGTCAGCCAGCCGAGGAGCGCGCCGCCGCCCTGCGCGATCAGGAGCGTGCGGATGGAGTTGGTGGCGTGGCGCGGGTCGAGGTAGATCAGGAACGCGCTCGCGGCGAGCGAGGCGAAGAGAAGCCGCTGCACCGTGACCGACTCCACGAACGCGAGCACGACCAGGGTCGTGACCGTCGGCATGAGGAGCAGCAGGAGCTCGCCCCGGAGCCCCAGCCGTTCGCGGCCGGGGCGGTGGGCGCCCTGGAGCGGGCGCAGGCTCCTGCGCTCGGACGGCGTGCTCAGCGCGCGTCCCCCGTCGGGACGCTCACGCGCTCCGCTCCGTCCTGCTCACGACGTCACCTCCGGTCGAGGGTCCTCGCGTTGGTCGAGGCGAGCGTCGTCGTGCACGGGAGGTGCCACGACCCACCGCGGGTGCCCGGGGGGCGGCCGGCGCGCGCCGCTCACCATCCCGCCGGGCGGCTCCGCGCCGCGTCAGGCGACGCCGGGGCGCTCCCCGTGCACCTCGCCGGAGCGCGGCTCCGGCGTGACCGCCAGCTCGTCCTCCTCCCCCGTGCGAATGCGGTAGACCTTCTGGACGGGCAGCACGAAGATCTTGCCGTCGCCGACCTTGCCGGTGCGGGCGGCCTCGAGGATCGCGCGCACCGTCGGCTCGACGAACGGCTCGGAGACGCCGATCTCGAGGCGGACCTTGTCCATCAGCTCCATTTTCACGGTCGTGCCGCGGTAGGTCTGCACCAGCTCGAACTCGCCGCCGTGCCCCTCGACCCGCGAGACGGTCACGCCGCGGACGTCGGCGTGGAACAGCGCCTCGAGCACGTCCGGCAGCCGCTCGGGCCGCACGATCGCCACGATCAGCTTCATCGATCCTCCTTGGGCCCGCCCGGGCGCCGCGCCACCAGCACCGCACCCTCGCCGCGCGTGTACGCCTCCTCGCCATGCTCGACGACGTCCATCCCGATGCCTTCCTGGTTCGCCGGCGGGCGCAGCGGCGTGACGAGGCGCAGCGCCGCGAGCAGCGCGAGCGTCGCGACGCCGCTGTAGGCCGCCACCGCCAGCGCGGCGACCGCCTGGGCCAGGAGCAGCCCCGGGTTGCCGGCGAGGAGCCCGTCCACCGGCGCGCCCCACGCCCGTTCGGCGAAGACGCCCGTCAGCAGCGCGCCCGCCAGCCCGCCGAGTCCGTGGGCCGCGAAGACGTCGAGCGAGTCGTCCAGCGGCGTGCGCGGCCGCCACAGGATCGCGAAGTAGCTCGGGAACGCGGCCAGCGCGCCGAGCACGATCGCGCTCCGTGGCGCGACGAACCCCGCGGCCGGCGTGATGGCGACGAGGCCCACGACCGCGCCCGTCGCCGCGCCGACCGCCGTCGCCCGGCCGGTGCGCAGCAGGTCGACGAGAAGCCAGACGAGCAGCGTCGCCGCGGGCGCGAGGAGCGTGTTCACGAACGCGAGCGCGGCCGTCGCGTTCGCGGCGAGCGCGCTCCCCGCGTTGAAGCCGAACCAGCCGAACCAGAGCAGCGCCGCGCCGAGGAGCACGTACGGCACGTTGTGCGGGAGCAGCGCCTGTCGCCCGTAATCCTTGCGGCTCCCGACCAGCGTCGCCGCCGCGAGCGCCGCGATCCCGGCGTCGACGTGCACGACGGCGCCGCCCGCGAAGTCGAGCGCGCCGAGCCGCGCCAGCCACCCGCCGCCCCACACCCAGTGCGCCACCGGCGCGTACACCACCAGGCTCCACCCGACGATGAAGGCGAGGTACGGGCCGAAGCGCATCCGCTCCACGATCGCGCCCGAGATGAGCGCGGCCGCGATGATCGCGAACGCGCCCTGATACGCCAGATACAGCAGGTGCGGAAACGCGCCCCAGCGGCCGGCGCCGAGGCCGACGCCGCGCAGCAGCGCGTGGCCGAGCCCGCCCACCACCGCGCCGCCATCGCCGAACGCCAGCGCGTAGCCGAGCAGCGCCCACGCCAGCCCGACCGCGCCGAGCGACGCGAAGCTCATCACCATCGTGTTCAGGACGTTCTTCGACCGGACCAGCCCGCCGTAGGAGAACCCCAGGGCAGGCGTCATGAGGAGCACCAGCGCGGTCGAAACGAGGAGCCAGACCGTGTCCGCCGCGTCGATCCCCGCCGGCGCGGCGGCCGCCAGCCCGGCGACGACGGGTACGCCGGCGTGCGGGTGCATGGGCCTCCGGCCAGCGCCGCCGCACGCTCCGGGCCGCGGCATGGCGGAGCGGGCGAGCGGGGGCCGGCCCGGGCCGCCCAGCAAATCTCACGGCCCGCGCGCCCGGCCGTGACCTATCACGGAAATCCAGCACATATGCTGGCGAGGCCGCGCCGCGGCGCGGCCGGGCGGGGGGGGGTCGTTGGGGGGGGGGGGGGCGAAAAGGCAGAGAGGCGG
>JADGGV010000241.1 GCA_019689775.1 Gemmatimonadota bacterium | reverse complement strand
GGGGCGCGGGTTTTTGTTTTAAAGTTATCCCCGGGGCCCCCGCGGTGGCTTGGGGGGGGGGCGCCGGTTTTTTGCCCAGGCGACGGCCGCGCGCGCGGCGCTCGCCGGCTCCGCGCATGCGGCCGTCCCGATCTCGTGCGGTCATTGCACCGGGCTAGGCCGGTTCCCGGCCCGGGTCGAGCTCCGGCGCCGGTCCGGGCTGCGCGCGGTAGCGCGCGACGAGGGCGGCGGTATAGGCCGCGGATCCGCCGCGGGGCACGCTGAGCGTGCGCCATTCGGCGCCGGCGTAGTGGCGCGCGAGCATCACGATCTGCCCGCTGTGCATCGCCTGGTGGGCGAGCTGGCGCGAGAGCGCCTGGAGCACGGTGTGGGGCTCGGCGCGGATGTAGACGGTCCGCAGGAGGTCGGTGGGGCGGAGGCTGGCGAGCGCCGTCTCCAGGGCGGCCCAACCCCGATCCCAGCGCGCGAGGATGCTGGCGCGGGTATCGCCGGGTTCGCGCACGAACTCCGCGTCGCGGTCGCGTGTGGGCTTCTCCCCGTCGGTGGTCAGGAAGTCCGTGAAGCGCGACTCGAGGTTCCCGGCCATGTGCTTCATGAGAAGCGCGATGCTGTTCCCATCCGGGTCCAGCGGGGTGAAGAAGTGTTCCGCGTCGACCTGCGCGGCCGCGCGTTCGCTCGTGGTCTTCACGTTCGCGAACCGCAGGCGGAGGTCCCGCAGGTACGCCTCGCCTAGGGCGTCCGCCGTGTCGCGTGCGGCTGGCTCGTTCATTCGCTGCTCCTTGTGCGATGGTGCCGTCGCGGTACCGGGCTCCTCGTGCCCGCCGCGGTCGGGTCGGGGCGGCTCGCTCGATGGAACGGCCGGCCGCCCGGGGTGGTCGATCTGCCCCCGACGCACTACCATCCTGAGGGCCCGACGGGCCCGGGGAATGGGCCAGAGCCGGGCTCCCGGCCGAAGGAGCGCCGTGCGGCCCCCAACTCCGATCGCTGATGAGCGACCTCGTGCGGCTCCGGCCCGCCGCCAGCGCGGGCCGGCGCGAGACGTACGGTTCCCGACATCGGGCGACGCCGCGCGCTCGGCCGACGCCCACGCCCGTTTCGCGTCCCGGGTATGGCGACGACGCGTTCTTCCCGGCGCCGCCGGCGCTCGCGGAGTTCGTGCTGTGTCTCTGGCGCCGCCGCTATCCGGCGGACGTGGAGACACTCGTCCAGCCGACGCTCCCGGACGGTTGCATCGACGTCGTCTCGGTGAACGGCTGCCCGGCCTACGCCATGGGACCGGAGACGGTCCGGGTGGACCACCCGGTCCGCGGCGGCACCGAGATCATCGGCGTACGGCTTCGCCCCGGCGTCGGGGCGCGGCTCTTCGGTGCCGTCGCCGCGGAGCTCAGCGACGCCGGCGCGCTCCTGAGCGATCTCCCGGGCGCGCCGCGGTACCTCCCCGGCACGCGGCACACGCTCGAGTTGCCCTCCGCGGCGCATCGACCGCTGGTCGACGCGCTGCTGCCGCGGATCGCCGGCGCCGGCCCGGATGACGGCGTCGCCTACGGCGCGGCGTGGCTGGCGCGGCACCCGGCGGCCAGCATCGACGACCTGTGCGTCCGCCTCGGCTGGTCGCCTCGCGAGGTCCGGCGCCGCTTCACGCTCGCCCTCGGCTTCGGTCCGAAGCTCATGCAGCGCATGCTGCGCTTCCAGCGGGTGCTGGCCCTGGCGCAGCGCGCCCGCGGCGGCGCGGATGCGACGCTGAGTCGGCTCGCCGCCGCGTGCGGCTACGCGGACCAGGCCCACATGACGCGTGAATTCCGTGCACTGGCGTTCGTCACGCCGCGCGAGCTGCTGCGCGGCCCGTTCGACGCCACGTTGCCGCCGCTGCTCGAGCGTCCTCCGGGCCACGCCGGGTGAGCGCCCGCGCCCGGCCTGGGTTCAGCCGCCGCGCGCGAGGTAGGCGGCGACCCGGTCCAGCTCTTCCGCATAGACGGGCTCCAGCAAGCGGCGCAGGACGCGCTCCTCGACCCAGCCGACCGGTCCCCAGCGGCGCGGGAAGACGCTGGCGATGGTGACGCGGGAAGCGTCGCCCCCGCGCTCCGCGACGACGCGGAACGAGGTGACGATCCGATCGTCCGGGTAGGTCTCCACGAGCAGACGCCCGGGTTCGGGCTCCGTCACGACCCCGCGCATGGCCCGGACTCGCCCGCCGAAGCGCGCCTTCACGACCAGGACGGTCCCGGCGCCGTACCCGCCCTCTTCCACCGTCAGACCGTCGAAGAAGCTCGGCGGAAGGATCCGCGGGTGGGCTTCACGGTAATCCGCGAACACGGCGTACACCGCGTCGGGCGCCGCTGCGATCCGGCGCGTCGCCGAGACCGCGAAGGTGCGGGCCTCCCCTGGAATCATCGTCTCCAAAGCGCTCATCGACGCTCTCTCCTCCGACGGTGTGGACTTCACGTCCCCTCTCCGAGCGAGCGGCGGCGCCGTGGGCGCGGTCGCGCGCTCGCCGGCCAATCTCGCGGGGGCGATCCGCGGCGTCTTGAAGAAAACGGCCGAGGCGGGGGAAGGCGAGGCTGCCGCAGCGGCAGCCTCGCGGTCACGCCCTGGCCGTGGCAGGGGAGCGCGATTACCTCGGGCTGACCCGGCCGGAGGGGCCTACCCGGTCGCCCGGGCGCGCACGAGGAGGAGCGGCACGTCCGCGCCGCGCAACATCTCCTGCGCGGCGCCGCCGAGGAGCATGCGCGAGATGCCGCTCTCGCCGTGCGAGCCGGCCGCGACGACGTCCATGCGCTCGGTGCGCACGACGTGGAGGATGGCGGCGGCGGGCTGGCCGTGGACCGCGACCTGAGTCTCCGGCGGCGCCGGCTCCTGCGGCAGCCGGGCGGCGACGCGGGCGAGGTAGGCCTCGGCGGCCCGCCGGTCGGCGTCGGTGGCGTCGAGGGGGAGGACGAGGAGCAGGTGGATGGCGGCGCCGAACGTGGTCGCCAGGCTCGTGGCCGGGCCGAGGACGCTCTCGGAGGCCGGGGATCCGTCGAGCGCGACGAGGATGCGATGGACCGCCGGCTGGCGCCAGCGCTCGACCGCGCCGTCGGCGGGGAGCGGCACCAGGAGCAACGGCACGTCGGCGTCGTGGGCGAAGGACCGGGCCACGGAGCCGAGCCAGGTCGGGCCGCCGGCCCCCTGCCCGCGGCTGGTCATGACGAGGAGGTCCGCGCCGGAGTGCTCGATGAACCGCCGGAGCGTCGGGATCAGCGGGCCCTCGAGGAGGTGGGCCGACGCCGCGACGGTCGTGCGCCACGTGGTCTCGGCGGCCAGTGCCTCGAGCCAGGCGCGCTTCTCGGCGGTGGAGGGGTGCGGCGCCTCCGTGTACGCCTCGTCCGCGGGCGGCGTCTCGGGCGGCCGCAGCCAGGGCTCCGCGGCCTCGGCGAAGCCGGCCTCCGGCATCCACGGCACGTGCACGTGGACGAGGTCGAGCGGCGCGCGGGCGGCGCGCGCGACCGCCGCCGCCCAGGGTAGCGCGGCCTCGCTGCGGGCCGATCCGTCGAGCGTGACAACGATCCTGTGGAACACGCGTCCTCCTCGGCTCGTCGGCGCCGCGCCCTCGGGGGGCGGCCGGGGCCGCGCCCCGGCGGCCCGGGCGAGAGGCCGGGCCCGTGCATGCTTCGGGCCGACCCGAGATGGCGGCCCGGACCGCTCAGCTCGTCCGTTGCCGGCCCGGCGGCTCGAGGCGCTCGGTGAAGTGGGCGCCGAGCACGTCGAGGAGCCGCGCGCGTAGCGCCTCCACCTGGTCGCCGGTATCGGGCGCGGCGAGCGCCTGCTCGAGGTCCCGGACGGCTCGCACCAGGTCCGGGTCCTGGTCGAGGTCGCCGAGCCAGCGCGAGAAGTCGAGGTGGGCGGCGTGGTGGCGGAGGACGTCGGCGCCCGCGTGCTCGATCGCCGCGGCGAACTCCGGCACGTTCCCGGCCGCGACCCCGATCGGGCCGTCGCTGCGGCGGAAGACGAACTGGCGATGGAGCGGGAGCCGCCCTTCGACGTACTTCCGCCAGTGCCGGACGTGGGGGAGCGCCCGCTCGGCCGGACGGAAGCGGCGGGGCGGCTCGCCACGCCGCGCGAGGGTGGCGCCGGCCGCGGGGTCGAGGGTGATCACGAACTCGGCGCGGCCGCACGCGTGGGGGCAGAGTTGCTCGGGCCGGTAGGTGACGAGGCACAGGCCGGTCTCCCGCGCATCGGCGCACCACCAGCCTTGCAGGTCCGCCCCCATGGGGACGTGCGCCTCGTCGACGATGATCCACTGGGGGATCCCGCACTGGCGGCGCGTGCGACGCAGCTCGTCGAGCAGCTCGAGGGCGTAGCTCCGCTTCGCCTCCTCCGGATGGAGCGAGAGATCCACGACGACGGAGAGGAGCCCCTGGGTAAGCAGCCGGGCCAGGCTCGCCGGCCGCGGGAGCGGATGGCGGCCGCCGACGACGACGGCGCCGTGCAGGTTGCCTAGCGCGGCGTGGTCCCCCTCCAGGTCGAGGATGCACGTCGCGTAGCGCATCGCGACGAGCTGCTCGGCCAACAGCCCGGCGACGTACGACTTCCCGGCGCCGCTCGCGCCGAAGATGCCGACGTTGACGTGCGAGGCCGGGATCGTGGCCGACGCGCCGTCCTCGTAGACGCCCAGGCGGATGCGCCAGCGGCGGGGCTCGAGGCCCGGCAGGCCGTCCTGGAGCGGACCGCGCAGGAAGGCGGCGACGCCCGCGCCGGCCGGCGCGTCGAGCACCAGGTCCGCGCGGGCGCGGAGCGAGGGGACCGCGTTGGCCACCGCGACGCCGATCTCGCCCGCGTCGAGGAACGAGTGGTCGTTCTCGGCGTCGCCAATGGCGACCGTGCTGTGCTGCGAGATCCCGAGCTGCGCGAGCGCGGCGAGCAGGCCGGTGCCCTTGGTGACGCCGGCGGGCAGAACCATGAGCGCGCCGCGGTTCCGGACGAGCTGGTACTCGAGGCCGAGCCGCGCGATCTCCTCGTGGACCACGGCGCCGTGCACGGCGTCGGTGGCGAGGAGCGCGAGGCCACGGCGCAGCGGGACGCCGCGTCGTCCGAGCGCCGCCTCCAACTCCAGGGACACCGGGGCCGTGAGCGGCCGCTCGGTCCCTTCGCCCCGGGCGAGGACGGCGCCGTTCTCCGCGACGATCGCGTCGAAGTGGTGGTCGACGTCGGGGAAGTCCGCGCGCAGCTCGGTCAGAATGCGGCCGGTCACGAGCACGCAGACGCGCCCCGACTCGCGCACCTCCCGGATCGCCGCGAGCACGTCGTCGTCGGGGCGGGCCCGTTCCGTCAGCGTACCGTCGTAGTCGACGGCGACGGCGTGGAAGTAATAGGACATGGGCGACCTTCCGTCCCACGCAACGATAGCCCGCCCGCCGCCGGCGGTCCGTCGGGGAACGGCCGAGCCGGCGTGGGGGAAGGCACAACACCGGGCGGCCGCCGAGGCCGTCGCGTCAGCGCAGGATCGCCGGGCCGGGCGCGGTCGGCGGCGTCGGCCGGGCGCGCTCCGGCTCACGGCTGCCCTGCTCCGGGCGGGGGAGCATCAGATCCTCGAGGAAGAACGCCGCCAGCTCCGCACGGCCGCCGAGCCCGGACTTTTGGTAGATCGAGACGGCGTGCTGGCGCACGGTCCGCTCGCTCCGCCCCGTCTCGCGAGCAATGGCCTTGTGACTGCGCCCCTTCATGAGCAACAACGCCACCTCGCGCTCGACGGGCGTCAGGCCCCAGGCGGCGAAGCGCTCGTCGATCGCCCGACCGAGCCCGTCCAGCGCGCGCTGCGCGCTCGCCCGCCACGCATCACGCTCCGCGCCGCGCGCCGCCAGCGCCTCGCGCGCCCGCACGAGCGAGCGCCGGGCGCGCCACCAACCGCGCCACAGCACGGTCGCGATGGCGAGCGTGCCGAGAATCAGCAGCACCTCGTAGATGGCGTGCAAGGAGAGCCAGCTCGCGGGCGCGTCCCAGATCAGATCGATCGTTCCGCCCACCAGCTCGGCCGCGAGGACGATCGCGAGCAGCCGCCGCAACCGCTGCTCCTCCCCGTCGGCCATCATCGTATCCATTCGGACCTCCCTCCGGCATCGCCGCTCGGGACGGCGGCGCCCTCGCGTCGTTTCCTACGGGAAGCTCGCGTCCCGGCGCGCCCGTGTCTGTCCGGAATCGCCCCACCGTGCGTGGGGCCGCGCGGAACGGGTGACGGGCCGGGCGGCCGGTGCGGCCGTGGGCGCTCGCCCGGCTCCGCGCGGGCTGTGATCCACGTCACAGCCGAGCGGGTCAATTGCGTGTAGCGTGGAGGTGTATTTGAGAATCGTTCTCAACGCGCGGCCCGGGCGGGGTTGCGAGCGGGGCGAGCGCGGCGCGGCCGCTGCGCGTCGACGACGTGGAGGCAACGTATGGGCGTGACCGGAACGGCTGGCCGGCGTGAGCCCGTGGCGATGCGGGCAGAGGCCCGAATGGAGGGGGGAGCGGAGGGGCGCGCGGTCACGGCGGCGGCGCTGCGCGGCGCGGGGC
>JADGGV010000240.1 GCA_019689775.1 Gemmatimonadota bacterium | reverse complement strand
CGGCAAGAGCATGACGGCGCGCAGGAGCAGGAGGAGGCGGCGGGAGGGTCGGGCCGGCGCGCGGGCTACAGCGGGATCCCGTACTCCTTGATCTTCCGGTACAGCGTGCGCTCGCCGATGCCGAGCATCTCGGCGGCCTTGCGGCGGTTGCCGCGGACCTCCTTGAGGGCGGCGATGATCGCCTCGCGCTCGATGTCATCCATGGTCATGCCGGCGCGGATGACGAGGAGGGCGTCGTCGTCCGGCGGCGCCGCGCCGTTCGAGGACGGGTGCGAGACAGGGGAGGCGACGACGGGGTCCTCGCGGAGCGTCGCGTCCTCGATCGCGAGCGGGGTCTTGAGCGGCGTCGTCGCATAGGGGAACGTGTACGAGGGGATGGCGACGGGCGCCTCGATCTGCGGGTTCGAGCGGCGGAACTCCTCGAACTCCCGGCGCAGGTCCTCGACGTCGATCTTGAGGCCGACGAGTGTGCGGAAGATGAACTCGAGCTCGGGGCCACGGGCGGCGGCCGTGCCGGCGGCGGCCTCGGCGCGGGGGATCGGCGCCGGGAGGAACTGCGAGGGTCGCCGGTCGCGGACGGAGAGGGGGAGGTCCTCGGGCATGATGACGCGGCCCGGCGCGAGGACGACCATGGACTCGACGAGGTTGCGCAGCTCGCGGACGTTCCCGGGCCAGTCGTACTCGAGGAGGAGCTGCATCGTCTCGGGCGCGAGCGTCACCGGCTTGAGCCCGTGCTCCTCGCTCATCTGACGGATGAACGCGTCGACGAGGACGGGGATGTCCTCGCGCCGCTCGCGCAGCGCGGGGAGGTGGATGGAGAGGACGTTGAGCCGGTAGTAGAGGTCGCGGCGGAAGCCGCCGAGCTCGACGAGCTGGCGCAGGTCCTGGTTCGTGGCGGCGATGACGCGGACGTCGACGGCGATGGGGTCCTCGCCGCCGACGCGCATGAACTCGCGCTCCTCCAGCACGCGCAGCAGCTTGCTCTGCGTGGCGAGCGGCATCTCGCCGATCTCGTCGAGGAAGAGCGTGCCCTTGTGGGCGAGCTCGAAGAAGCCCTTCCGTTGGGCGATGGCGCCGGTGAACGCCCCCTTCTCGTGGCCGAAGAGCTCGGACTCGAGGAGCGTCTCGGGGAGCGCGGCGACGTTGGCGGCGATGAAGCGCTGGTGGCGGCGGCCGGAGAGCGCGTGGATGCCGCGGGCGACGAGTTCCTTGCCCGTGCCGCTCTCGCCGGTGATGAGGACGGTGGAGTTGACGGGCGCGATCTGGACGACGCGCTCGAGGACCTCCTGCATCCCCTCGGTCTCGCCGACGATGCCGGTGATGCCGCGGAGGCGGCGGCGGTCGATGAGACGCCGGCCGACGAGGACGACCTCGGCGGGCTCGACGGGCTTGAGGAACACGTCGCTGAGGCCGAGGCGGCGGCGCGCGCCGGGCGAGGTTTCGGCGGGCGCGTCGGCGAGGCCGAGCACGGGGAGGCGCTGGAGCGCGGCCGCCTCGGCGACGAGGCTCTGGGCCCGGCGTCCGCCGAGGTCGCCGGTCAGGACGAGGAGCACGGGCTCGCGCACGTCGGCGATGCGGTCGGCGGAGGTCAGGAGCTCGACGACGAAGCCCGCCTCCTCGAACGCGTCGCGGAGGCGGACGGCCGGCTCGAGGTCGGTGGTCGTGATCAGGACGGTATCAGGCATTCGGCCGTTCGTGCCGTTCGGTATCGGTTCCCCGTAGCAACTGCACCGCGTGGGCGAGCAGGCGGTCCAGGACGGCGAGCCCGTCCCGGACGCCGCCGGTGCCGCCCGGTAGGTTGACGATCAGCGTCCGGCCGCGCACGCCGGCGAGCCCGCGCGAGAGCGCCGCGTAGGGCGTGAGGGCGGCGCCGGCGGCGCGGATCGCCTCGGCGATCCCCGGCGCCTCGCGCTCGAGGACGGACCTCGTCGCTTCGGGCGTGACGTCACGGGACGTCAGGCCGGTTCCGCCCGTGGTGAGCACGAGGTCGGCGGTGCCGGCATCGGCCCACTCGACGAGCGTCGCGGCGATGCGCGCGGACTCGTCCGGGACGACGGCGCGGTGCACGACGGCGTGGCCGCGCTCGGCGGTCCAACCGGCGATGGCATCACCACTTCCATCCGGTCGGACGCCGTGGGCCACGCCGTCGGAGATGGTCAGGATCGCGACACGGATCGGGTCCACCGTGACAGATACACCCGTCAGCGATGGATGGAGCCGTCCTTATAGAAGGGCGGGCGGACGACCTCGGCGGGGATGGCGCGGTCGCGGATGACGACCTCGATCATGGTCCCGGGCTTGGCGGCCTCGGTTGGGAGGTAGGCGAGGCCGATGCCCTGGTTGAGCGTGGGACTGAGGATGCCGCTCGTGACCTGGCCGGAGAGTTCGCCGTTCCAGCGGATGTCGTAGCCGGGGCGCGGGAAGCCGCGCTCGCGGAGGACGAAGCCGGCGAGCTTCTCGGTGAGGCCGGCGGCCTTGCGCTGCTCGAGGGCGGCGCGGCCGATGAACTCGCCCTTGTCGAGCTTGGTGACCCACCCGAGGCCGGCCTCGAGCGGGGTGTGGCGGTCGTCCAGGTCGTTGCCGTAGAGGATGTAGCCGACCTCGAGGCGGAGCGTGTCGCGGGCGCCGAGGCCGACGGGGAGGATGCCCTCGGCGGCGCCGGCGTCGAGGAGCCGGCGCCAGAGGGGGACGGCGTCGGCGGCGTCGATGTAGAGCTCGAAGCCGTCCTCGCCGGTGTAGCCGGTGCGCGAGACGACGGCGGGCCGGCCGTCGACGCGGCCGGACGCGAAGTGGTAATACTTGACCGCGTCGAGGTCGACGTCGGTGAGCGGCTGGAGGATGCGGGCCGCGGCCGGGCCCTGGAGCGCGAGGAGCGCGGTCTGCTCGGAGCGGTCGAGGACCTGGGTGCCGAAGCGGTCGGCGAACTTGCGGATCCAGTCGCGGTCGCGGTCGACGTTGGCGGCGTTGACCACGACCATGTAGTGGTCGTCGAAGCGGTAGACGATGCAGTCGTCGAGGGCGGTGCCGTCCTCCTGGCAGATCACGGAGTACTGGGCCTGGCCGACCTCGAGGCGCGAGGCGTCGTTCGTGGTGACGTACTGGACGAGGCCGAGGGCGTCGCCGCCGCGAATCTCGAGCTCGCCCATGTGGGAGACGTCGAAGAGGCCGGCCTTCTGGCGCACGGCGTTGTGCTCGGCGATGATCCCGGCCGGGTAGTGGACCGGCATCTCGTAGCCGGCGAACGGAATGATCTTGGCGCCGAGGCGCTTGTGCTCCTCGAAGAGCGGCGTGCGCTTGAGCTCGTCGGCCATGGTGCGTCCTCCCCGTCAGTCGCCCATCAGTCGGGCGAGAATCGCCTTTTGGATGTGCAGCCGGTTCTCGGCTTCGTCGAACACGCGCGACGCGCGCCCCTCGATGACCTCGTCGGTGACCTCCTCGCCGCGGTGCGCGGGGAGGCAATGGAGGAAGATGGCGTCGGAGGCGGCGCGGGCCATGAGGTCCTGGTCGACGCGGTAGCCGGCGAAGGCGTGGCGACGCGTCTCGGCCTCGGCCTCCTGGCCCATGGAGGCCCAGACGTCGGTGGTCACGACGTCGGCGCCGTCGGCGGCCTCGGCGGGGTCGTGCGTCAGCAGGACGGTCGCGCCGGTGCGGGCGCGATCGAAGATCTGGCGGTCGGGCTCGTAGCCGGGCGGGCAGGCGAGACGGAGCTCGAAGCCGAAGCGCCAGGCGGCGTTGAGCCAGGAATTCGCCATGTTGTTGCCGTCGCCGATCCAGGCGACCTTCCGGCCGTCGAGGGCGGTGCCGAAGCTCTCCTGGATCGTCATCAGGTCGGCCATGACCTGGCAGGGGTGGAGCAGGTCGGTGAGGCCGTTGATGACGGGGACGGTCGCGAAGTTCGCCAGCTCGACGACGTCGGCGTGGGCGAACGTGCGGATCATGATGCCGTCGACGTAGCGGGAGAGCACGCGGGCGGTGTCGCGGATCGGCTCGCCGCGGCCGAGCTGGATGTCGCGGGAGGAGAGGAAGAGCGCGTGGCCGCCGAGCTGGAACGTGCCGACCTCGAAGGAGACGCGCGTGCGCGTCGAGGACTTCTCGAAGATCATGGCGAGCGTCTTGCCCGCGAGCGGCCGGGCGCGGAACTCCCCGCGCTTCATGCGGTGCGCGAGATCGAGCAGGTCGTAGAGCTCGTCGGCGGAGAAGTCGGGGATCTCGAGGAAGTCGCGCTTGTCCGGCATGGTCACAATGGGCTGATGGCGCGGGGCGACGGCGCGGGAATCATACCAGCGCCGCGGCGGGCTGGCTAGGGCGGGCGCCGGTGCCGCGAAGGCGACGCCGGTGGGAGCGCCGACGTCGCCTTCGGTGTGCCGGGCCGGGCCCGCGCTCAGAGGATGTAGCGGCGCAGATCCTCGTCCTTGACGATCTTGTCGAGCCGCTCGCGCACGGCGGCGGCGTCGATGCGGATGCGGTCGCCGCCGGCCTCGGGGAGGTCGAAGAGGATATCGTCGAGGAGCGTGGTCATGACCGTGTGCAGCCGGCGGGCGCCGATGTTCTCGCTGCGCTCGTTGACCTCGGCGGCGATGCGGGCCACCTCGGCGATGGCGTCGTCGGTAAGCTCGAGCGCGACGCCCTCGGCGGCGACGAGCGCCTTGTATTGCCGGAGCAGCGAGTTCTTCGGCTCGCGGAGGATGCGGACGAAGTCGCCCTCCGTGAGCGGGCTGAGCTCGACGCGGATCGGGAAGCGGCCCTGGAGCTCGGGGATCAGGTCGCTCGGCTTGGAGACGTGGAACGCGCCGGCGGCGATGAAGAGCATGTGGTCCGTGCGGACCATGCCGTACTTCGTCTGCACGGTGCTCCCCTCGACGATCGGGAGGAGGTCGCGCTGCACGCCCTCGCGGCTGACGTCGGGGCCGGTGCCGCTGCCGCGCTCGCCGGCGACCTTGTCGATCTCGTCGAGGAAGATGATGCCCATGGCCTCGGCGCGGTCGAGCGCCTCGTTCGTGACCTCGTCCATGTCGACGAGCTTGTCGAGCTCGTCCTGGAGGAGGATGCGGCGGGCCTCGGCGACGCTGACGGTGCGGCGCTTCTTCTTCTTCGGGAGCATCTCCTGGAGCATCTCGGAGAAGTTGAAGTCCATCCCGTCCATGCCGCCCATCGGGATCATCATGTTCTCGATGGGCGCGCTCTGCGTGACCTCGACCTCGACGGTGCGCTCCTCGAGCTTGCCGTCGCGGAGCAGGGTGCGGAGCTTCTCGCGGGTGCGCTCGCGGCGCTCCTGGATGCGCTGCTGGTCGTCGCCCTCGAGCGGGACGTCCTCCTCGACGCGCTCCTCGGCCGGGCCGGTGGGGCCGACGATGAAGGCACGCTTGACGCGGGCGGGCGCGCCGTCCTCCTGCGGCTTCGCCGCCCCCGGCTGCTGGACGGGCGGGAGGAGCAAGTCGAGGAGCCGCTCCTCGACGCGCTGCTCGGCCAGCTCCTCGACCTCCGCCTCACGCTCCTCGCGCACGAGGTTGACGGCGACGTCGACGAGGTCGCGCACCATCGACTCGACGTCGCGGCCGACGTAGCCGACCTCGGTGAACTTCGACGCCTCGACCTTCACGAACGGCGCGCCGGCGAGCTTGGCGAGGCGCCGCGCGATCTCGGTCTTCCCCACGCCGGTCGGGCCGATCAGGATGATGTTGTTGGGCATGATCTCCTCGCGGAGATCGTCGTCGACGCGCTGCCGCCGCCAGCGGTTGCGCAGCGCGATGGCGACCGCCCGCTTGGCCTTCTCCTGCCCGACGATGTACTTGTCGAGCTCGGCCACGATCTGCCGGGGCGTCATCTCGTCGAGCCACTCGCCGGGCGAGGCGGCGGTCGCGGCAGTGGGCTCGTCGCTCATAACCTTGGCCATGTCACCTCTCGACGCCGTCCCGCGCCGGCCTACGCCGGCAGCTCGAGGACGGTGATCTTCGCGTTCGTGTAGATGCAGATCTCGCTGGCGATCTCGAGGGCGCGCCGGACGATGCCGGCGGCGTCGAGGTCCGAGTGCTCCTTGAGCGCGCGCGCGGCCGCGAGCGCGTAGGCGCCGCCGCTGCCGATCGCGGCCACCTCGTCGTCCGGCTCGATGACGTTGCCGTCGCCGCTGATGACGAACAGGTGGTTGCGGTCGGCGACGGCGAGGAGCGCTTCGAGGCGACGCAGGTACCGGTCCGTGCGCCAGTCCTTGGCGAGCTCGACGCAGGCGCGCGGCAGATTGGCCGGGAAGCGCTCCAGCTTCTCCTCGAACTTCTCGAACAGCGTGAGGGCGTCGGCGACGGAGCCGGCGAAGCCCGCGAGGATGCGCCCGTCGGCCAGCTTGCGGACCTTCTGGGCGCCACTCTTCATGATGGTGTCGCCGGCCGTCACCTGGCCGTCGCCGCCGAGCGCGACGCGGTCCTTGTGACGGACGGCGAGGATCGTTGTGCCGTGGAACGCGGTCATCCCCCCTCCTCCTGGACGGGTGTTATACCCCAAGCGGGGGAATGTGGGGCCACGGCGGCGTTGGGGCG